>CANSGE010000140.1 GCA_947646295.1 uncultured Bacteroidales bacterium | reverse complement strand
CCCTCGTAGTTTGAATCCCTCGATATTATGTCCGATCTGCGTGTACAAATTAAAAATGATATCCGAGTCTTTGTAGAAAGCCGGCGCGAATTGATGTACAATGAGTGCGATTTTCAGTTGCAGCTTGCCGTATTTCTCCGTGAGACCGGTAATTATTCGGAGGTGCTTGTTGAGTATTATCTTCCGAAACAAATCGTGGAGAAATATGATTGGGACAGCAATCTATATATTGATATAGTGGTGCGTCGTGACGAAGAATATTGTCCGGTGGAGCTAAAATATCCCACTCGTCACGTCGATATGAATATTGATCGATTCGGGATCACGTATGACGGCATCCAGGTGATGAAATATCAGGGTGCATATGATATCGTGCAGTATAATTTTTGGAAAGATGTCCGACGGATTGAGTTGCTTCACGAGGTTTTCAGCGGTAAAATTGCGGGCGGTCTGGCTGTGTTGCTTACCAATGATGCTGTATATACACGTCCGCGAAAAGCCACATCAGCGTCAGCTCCGTTTTCGACGCATCCCGGGAATGTCGTCGGAGCGTGTAAAATGGACTGGCTTGATCATCCACGTACGAAATATCCGGCTTTCAGGCTTGACAATAAATACTCAGCTATATGGAGCACGCATAAGATTGCCGGAATAACCTATTATATGACCATTATAGAAATATGAATCGTTTCTCGATATATCTGATCCTTTTGGCACTGGCGGTATTGCCCGGTTGTAAGCGCGGGGAAGAACCGCAACGTAATTATTATGCCGAAGTCAAGGCGGTGAATAAGCTTGTGCTCGCGCAGATGTCAGTCTCAAAAATGGCTACTATCGACGATCTGAAAATCGATGAAGCCAATGGCCCGAGGCAAGTAATGGAAGCCATGCTCAACGCCATAAAAATCGGCGACCGGGTAGCGGTGTATTCCTACGATACTTACATGAGAGCATATATTGACCTGGGCTCCATGACACCCGATGACATCTCGTACGATAAAGCGTCGAAAACAATAACTCTAAACCTTCCACGCATCTCCACAGAATTTATGGGACGCGACATGGAGATCCGCGAGGAGCATTACCGGGTAAACGGTCTGCGCTCGGCCATCGACGAAAAAGAGAGGGCGCACATCAAGGAGGTGATGAATACCGCGATAAAAATGGAAGTGGAAAACAATACCGCGTTCAGAGAAAAGCTCATCTCCGAGGCTGAAACAAAGGCCCGGGCTTTCTTCCAATCGCTTTTAGGCGAAAATGATACGCACGTGATCGTAAATTTCAAGAACTGAACATGAAACTTCTCACCACACTCAACCGCATACTTTTGCTTGCCATCCTGGCCGTGGCTGCCGGGCTCGCCATATGGCTGTACAAGTCGCCCACAGCTCCTGAGATAAAAATGGAGCAGGCCCGGATAGCCGACATAAAGCCTTTGATACGGCTTTGCACGATGGATCTTTATGAAGATGTACCTATGAAAGGAGACGTAGGGCCAAAACATATCGTTGCCCGGGTGACACTCACAGGCTCTATTTCTTTTGATTTAGAGAATATCGAGATGGACGAACGCAATGACTCCATATTTGTAGTTTTGCCACCCGAAATAGTAGATATATATGAGTCGACTGATGCAGAATCATATAGGGTGATAGATACCTGGAATGACAACTTTTTCGGCTCTTCGACTTTCACGACAGCTGAAGAAAATTCGTTGAAATCCAAATTGCGAGAAAGATACCGCGCCAAAGTGTACGCCAAGGGCTATGTGCGTCGAGCGCGGTCGGAAGCCAAGGACAATATCACACGTCTTCTTGCCAATATCAGCGGCAAGACCGTCATTGTCACTGATCCGACCCCCAACGGGACTCCTGGCGGGATTTGATGGTTGCTTCAGAGGGATTGTCGGCAGGCACATAGAAGCGTGCCGTGCGCAGGGCATCCGGTAGAAACTGCTGGCGCACAAAATGCCCGGGATAGTCATGGGCATAACGGTAATTCTGACCATAGCCGAGTTTTTTCATCAAAGCCGTGGGCGCATTGCGCAGGTGCAGCGGCACGGGCTGATTGCCGGATTGACCTACTTCGGCCAAGGCCTTGTTTATAGCCATGTAGGCCGAGTTGCTTTTTTGACTTGTAGCAAGGTAAATGGTACATTCCGACAGAGGAATCCGGCCCTCGGGCATACCGATTTTCATTATCGCATCGTATGTCGCATTGGCCAGCAGAAGGGCGTTGGGGTTGGCCAAGCCGATATCTTCCGCAGCCAGTATGACAAGACGTCGGGCTATGAATTCCGGATCTTCGCCGCCTACTATCATGCGCGCAAGCCAATATACAGCTGCATCCGGATCACTCCCACGCACACTTTTGATAAAAGCAGAAATGATATCATAGTGCATCTCGCCGCCTTTATCGTATGCTTGTGGATTATTCTGAAGCCTTTCGGTCACAATCTGATCGTTGATCACAATAGGCTCGTTTGCTCCGGCCGATTGTTCAAGCAGGTCAAGTATGTTGAGCAGCTTGCGTGCGTCGCCTCCCGAGTAACGGAAAAGGGCTGTCGTTTCCTCGATTTTTACCTCACGGGTCGAGAGTACAGTGTCGCGTGAGACTGCCCGGTCGAGCAATGTCTGCAGGTCAGCTTCTTCGAGTGGTTTGAGTGTGTATACCTGTGCACGTGAAAGCAACGGGCGGATCACTTCAAATGATGGATTTTCCGTCGTTGCTCCAATGAGTGTCACTGTACCATCTTCGACGGCTCCCAGCAGGCTATCCTGCTGGCTTTTTGAGAAACGATGGATTTCATCAATAAAGAGAATCGGCCGTCCTTGCGCAAACATTCCGGAGGCTGCCTTGCGGCACTGGTCAATGACTTCACGGACCTCTTTCACACCGGAGGTCACAGCAGAAAGCGTGTGAAACTTGCTATTGGTAGTATTGGCTATGATGCGAGCAAGAGTAGTCTTCCCTACCCCCGGAGGGCCCCATAAGATGAAAGAAGCAATGTGGCCGGAATCTATCATCCGGCGCAGAATAGAGCCTTGGCCGACCAGATGGGACTGGCCGACGTAATCATCAAGCGTATGTGGGCGCAAACGTTCGGCAAGAGGTTGAAGCATGGTAGACAGTATTCTAAAAGTAAGGGCCGCAAGTTACTGCGGCCCTTGCCTGTAAGGTGTTCTAAAATATTATTTACCGAGTTTTTCGGTTATTTCGGTAAGTTTAGCAGATTCAGCTGCAGCCTTATCCTTATCGGGAGCTACATCAGTATAGTATTTGATGCTGAAGAGTGCTGCCTCGCGATAGAGGTCGAGGTTGTTGTTGGGATTTGCTGCATCGGCATTAGCAGGATCAGCGTCGAGCATTTCTGTCATCGCGGTATAAGTAGCGATGGCGTCGGCATCGGGGGTGTTGCTGTTCTTAGCGATCTGGAGACGGGCTTTGCGCTGAAGCAGTATCGGGTTTGGATCGGCTTTGGCGATGGCCTGGTCGACAAATTCAAGGCCCTTGGTGGCAGCCTGCGCACGGAGTGCCTGATCATCGCCGGCTGTAGCTGCTACGTTGAGGTAACGGCCCGAAGCAGTGAAGTAGTCGTTGGCGCTGGGTTCTTCGAGAGTGCCGATATACTGTGCGTATACGTCGGCTGCGCGGTCATATTTCTTATTTGCTGTGTACATGGAGCTGAGGCCTTTGAGGAGGTCGCCGTTTTCAGGGAATTTGTTTACAGCGGCTTCGTATTGTACAAGCGCGAGAGAGTCCTGACCGAGATTTGAGAGAGCGTCGGCGTAGGTAGTATAATCGTTGGGCGTGAAGTTGCCGTTGGGATTAGCATTGAAGAATGCAGCAGCGTCCTGAGCAGCCTTGTCGTATTGCTTCAGATCGTTCTCATTGAGGAAGCGGAGACGCTGAGCCTGGAATGAAGAGGGGTTTACAGAAAGTACCTCATTGGCGACAGACAAGCTCTGCGGATAATCCTCAGCCCAGTAAAGGAGGACGGCATAGCGTTCTTTGTCCTTTGTGAAGTGGTTGGGGTTCTGGATGTACTGGCCATACTGTTCGGCAGCCTGTTTCCAGAATTTAGCTTCATAGAGACTTTCAGCAAGTTCGCGCTGGCCAAGAGCCGAATTGGGTGATTCCTGGAGGAATTCGCGGAGTTTTGCGATAGAGAATTGAGGATTCACGTTGAAGTTTGTACGTGCATACTTCACGTAGCCTTCGGGATTGGCTTTATCATATCCGGTGGCCATTTCGTACTTGGCGGCTGCGCCACCCCAGTCCTGCTGGTCGAAGAGCATGTCGCCTTCGAGCACATAGATTGAAGGCTCTGTGTGCTTTGAATCCTTGTGGGCTTTCTCAAGATATTTAGCGATTTCTTTGGCGTAAGCTACGGGATCGGCTTTGTAGTAAGCACGTGCGATATCCACGAGTATTTCGTAGTTTTTCTTGTCGAGGCCGGTAGCTTTCTTGAAATAGTCGGAAGCTGCGCCGGAGTTGCCGTTGCGAAGTTCGATAGCGCCAAGACCGACATAGTTGTATGCACAATCGGCGTTGGCAGCGATACCTGCATCGAAATACTTCTTGGCTGCCGCGAGATCGGGGGTTTTCTGCGACAGAGCGATCATACCGAGGTAGTAGTTTGACATCGCCTTATCGGTAGCGGCGTCATTGATGGTATTGTTGAGTATGGTCTGGGCGTCTTCATATTCGCCTGCTTTGTAATACTCAATACCGTCTTTGTAACCCTGGCTCTGAGCGGCAGCTCCGAGAGAGCCGGCTACAAGTAATGATAAAAGGAATTTTACTTTCATGTATTCAGATTAATTATTTGATTGGTTTAGTCAAGTTGAACGACCTGTATGCGTGATGCACGGGCAGGAAGAATACCGGTCTTCATGATGATTTTCTGACCGATGTCACCGGTGACGAAGGCGTAAAATCCGCCTGCGAGGCTGCCGGAAGCACCGGTAGTGATCATGTAGATCTGTCGGAAGAGTGGATATGTGCCGTTGAAAATGTTTTCCTGATAGGGCTTGTAGGCACGAGCTTCGCCGGGGCGGTAGAGGCTGAGCACCTTGACATCATCGACGAGGGTAGCGCCTTCGATGGGTTCTTCGTTGAGGACGGATTCAGCCAGCTCCTTCTGCGACATATCGGCGGCCGACATATCAGAGGTTATCCAGCTGACACCCAGGACGCCTATTGCGTTCTTATTATCTTTCACTGCTTTAAATACGTCGGGGATGGATCCCTGGGCGTATACATTGGGTCCGAGTTCGCCACCATTGAGGAGCGAGTCACGCATGTATGTGACAAGAGATGACGCCTTGTCGTCGAAAATGACAGAAATCTCGCCAAGGTCGCAAGGTTGTATGTCATTCCAGTTGCGCGAACTGCCTGAAAGGATCTCGCTGACTTCTTTAAGAGTGAGTTTGCCCACGGGATTCTCGGGATTGACGATGAGAGCGACTGCATCGACCGCAATTTTGGTACTGCGGACCGTGCGGCGCTTGTTCTTGAGGATCTCGCGTTCCTTATCAGTGATGTCACGGGCAGCGATGATGGTCTTCGTATTGAGGCTCATGAGCGAGTCAAAAGCTTCGGCCTGAGTGGCGTACCTTGCCAGAATATGTGCGTCAGGATATTGATACTCAAAAACGTCGATTTCCTGCGCCATGATATTCTGGAATGTATTGTCACATACCAGTGTAGTAGTGCCTGAAGTGTGTGAATTTGCCTTTTTCTCATACTTCAAGCATGATGTCAACCCGCTTCCGAGAAGGAGGGTTGACAAAACTATGTATGAAAACTTTGCGATCTTATTCATCGTATTCGTTTTTGCGGGTGAAATCTTTGTACGTACGCCATCCGCGGAAGATTCCGTAAATGACAAGGATTATGCCGACGGGCCAGCGTGTCCAGGCCCAATCGTTGGTCCAACCGAAGAAATTGATCATCAGGAGTACGCCCATGCCTAAATAGACAATGACCATAAAGATACCGAATGTAACTCCAAGAATATGCTTGGTTGAGGGCAATTTTGTCATTTTATTTGTTGTGTGACGCATTTGGTCAGATTCGTTTTGAGTGCTCATAATAGTTCGTTTAAATAATGGATAAGCTTTTGAGGGCATATCGTGCATAATGCGAAATTGCCCGTTTATATTTTTAACACTTCTGCGCAAAATAAGTTCGGACTCTAAGCAATATGGAACTGCGAGCACGTAAAGTTACCAATTTTTTTATCTCCGCAGGCAATCGGCA
>CANSGE010000139.1 GCA_947646295.1 uncultured Bacteroidales bacterium | reverse complement strand
GATGCCTGTGGATATCACTCTGCGCGACGGCACCTCCCTGCCGGGGCGGCACTCCCATGTGGCGCGGTTTGTCTCTGCGGGAGGTGATACTTTGCTCTACATCAAGCCATTTAACATCGATAGCCGCGATGTGGTCTCGGCTGCGATAGCAAGTGGTGATGATTGATGTTGGCGGATGCTGAAATTTTGCGTAATTTTGCATGCGAATTCAAGAGCTAAATATCATGCAAGAAATCAGCAGTAACATACACTATATAGGTGCTCAGGACGATAATCTCGACCTTTTCGAGGGCCAATATCCCCTCACGGCAGGTATTTCGTACAATTCGTATCTTGTCGACGATGAAAAAGTGGCTATATTCGATGCCGTGGATATGCGCCGTCTCTATGATTGGCTTGTATCGATAACCGAAACTCTGGGGCGCATCGGAGCGGCAGCTCCCGATTACCTCATCGTGCAGCATGTCGAGCCGGACCATGCCGGCTGCATCGGGGCGCTGATCGACCGCTATCCCGGCATACAGCTGGTATGCACGGCCAAGGCCGCCGGGATGCTCTCACAGTTTTTTGACGGTATTGACTTTGCGTCGCGTTGCACTATCGTGGCCGATGGCGATACACTTTCGCTCGGGCGCACCAATCTGAAATTTTTCACCGCCCCGATGGTACACTGGCCCGAGGTGATGGTGACACTCGATACCACTGACGGAGTGCTCTTCTCGGCCGATGCCTTCGGCACCTTCGCCATGTACGGCGATCATGCCGGCGGGTGGGACGACGAAGCGCGGCGCTACTATGCCAACATCGTAGGCCGATTCGGCGCCAGCGTGCAGATGCTGCTCAAAAAGCTGCGCGGGGAGACATTCACCACAGTGGCGCCCCTGCATGGCCCCGTGCTGAGCGATGACCTTGCGCATTACTGGACACTCTATGATAAGTGGAGCCGCTACGAGCCGGAGAGCGAGGGCACGCTGATAGCCTACGCTTCAGTGTACGGCGGCACGGCATTGGCAGCCAGGCGCCTTGCCGACATGCTCCGCAGCGAGGGCTGCCGCGATGTGGTGCTCATGGACCTCTGCCGCCATGACGTCTCCTATGCCGTGGCCGAGGCCTTCCGTCTGCGGCGGCTTGTGCTCTGCTCAGTGACTTACGATGGCGACCTCTTCCCGGCCTTGCATGCCTTCCTGCACCATTTCGAGGCCAAGAAACTCAGCGGGCGCCGCGTGGGACTGATAGAAAATGGCAGCTGGGCCCCCGTGGCCGGGCGTCTGATGGCCGATGCCCTCGGACGCATGAAAGACATGACTCTCGTGGCACCTGCCGTAACGCTGCGGAGCACGCTTCACGACTCCGATGAGCCGGCACTGCAGGCTCTCGCCCGGGAGATTTTGAAATAAGAGCTCATCAAAAACGCTATAAAAAAGTCGGCGCCGCAAATCACAGCGGCGCCGACCGGCGAAAAAGCTATTTCAAATCTATCGTCTACTCAAATATTGCAAATGCGTCCGGCCATCAGGATTGAATTGTTGTCCCAATGTTTGACTACATAGAAGAAAGGCCTGTCGACAATCACAGTCTTAGGAATATACACAATAGGAGCGGCTCCTACAATGTCTGTCATGGTTACGGATGCCATTCGTATACCATCCTCGTCAAGTTTTATTGAGGAGTTTTGTTGTATCTTGATGGGCTTGAATCCGTCGGGAATACCCTTTAAAGCGGGAATAGCAGTGATAGAGGGCAGACCGAGGGCCTGGAACATGGATGTAAGGTTGAGTGAAGATTCAACGCTGAAGCGAGGCATTTTCAAATCAAGCTTCCAATTTTCTTTATTAGCGGCCACCTCATCCCAAATTTCGGGCGTGATCTTAAATGAGTTTATATCACCCTTGGGCATAAACAGGAAGAATCCGCAGTTACCTATAAGAGACACCGATAAGTATACGAACTCGTCTGTTTCGCATCCTTCTGTACGAAGTTCCGGATTATGCATCATCTGCGCAGCACAATCTCCTTGCGTGCCGTGGAATATGCTTTCTTCCGTAAGCTGTGGATCAAATTTATATGTCCAGTCGGCGGAATAATACAGAGCATTCGTCCAGATGCCAAGCTCGTCAGGCAGAATTTCGTCAATGATAGACGGAATCAAGCCGTTAGTCTTGTCACAGGCCCAAGCGTTTATAATGTCGACCGCCGACGTACTGCTGAAGTCAAGTGGCGAACATTGGGCTGAAAAAGTATCTTGTAACAGCCGGCTATAGTCGGGATCTATGTCATAGAGCTGGTTATACCAGAATGCATTGGATAGTTCGACTTGCTCTGTAAACTTTTTTTTAAGAACGTATTCTATTATATCGCGACAAGCGTCATTGAGAGATGGGAGATCTGCTATGCCAAGCATATTCACCATTTGCAGGGCTTCCTCTTCATTCAGAGCATTGGCTATCATGGACATTGTAAGGGCTGCGCTCAAGGGTGATGCTACAAAATTGTCATTTTTGAATTCATCTTTGCAATTATCGCAGATCCCTTGAATATACTTCATCTCAAAATCATGAAGTAACTCTTTTATCTCATGAGAATTAGCTGTAAGAGAAGGTCCGGCGGGGATTTCGGGTATCTCCGGCTCCTCAGCTTCCTCCGGAGCATCCGTTTCAGCCGGTGCTTCGGTCTTATCAGCCTCAGGATCCTGCATCAGCTCAGGATCCTCGCTGCAAGCATATAAACTCAGCAGGCCGATAATAATAGGTATGATGTATTTTTTCATTTTATCTTAAATTTGTGTTGGATATTGGCGATAAATATTCAGATTATCTGATTATTAAATATTGCGCAAGTTCATACTTAAAGGGAGTGAATGAGGTGGAGTTGTCCTTGTCGTAGTCGGTCGATGTATCGAATTCTCCATCTATGAACCATCCATTACCGGCGCCATCGAAGCCCCAATTGCAATGCACGTAATGTTTGTCGGTAATTATCCATTCTTGAGTAAAGTGATTATACATCTTAACACCCTCTATAATGTGCGTACCGTCAACAATCCAAACATGTTCGCCTGACGCATTTGAGTCGGCTGCTACGGCAATTCCTCCGAGTAATTCAAGTTCGGCATAAATTGTTGTACCGCGAAAGGTTGAGAACTTCTTACCTGTTAAAATATTACGCAGGTAAGTATCTATCCTGCTAAAAAAGGTCAGAGTATTTTCCCCTGAATACCAACAACCAATTTGCTCGGCGAGCTCGCGACAAAGGCGCCCGATATTCTTGTGGGCTTCAGTAGATGCGTTGCAGCTGTGAGAAGAGGGATTGGTTTGTTCGGACGCATTGGTCGAAGAATGTTTTTTCAGCTCAGTCCAATCCATGCTGATGCTGTTCATATCTCGTTCGTTGTATGTGAGAGCAAGACTTGTAGGAGCTTCAAAGTAAGCCAATGCCATGGCGGCAGCAACCGGACCGCAGCCTGCATTGCCATTTTTGAAGAATTGCCCGGCAGGCCATTTCGGCCCCCAATTAATCTTAAGACGATGTGTGGGTAAGCTTGTTAGCGGTGGACGAACAGTACTTCCGCTTCCTATAGTAAGGTCATAGGTAGTGGCTGAATTGGCGCTGACGTTATGGATATATGCCTTTGCGTTGTCCATAAATAGCTGGAGGCCACCGATATTTTCGACACACTCGTCGAAGTCGCCGCTTTCGGTGAATGCAAGTATCGGTGTAGCTGCTTCCGGCGCTGAAATGAGGGCAAAACCGCCATTATCCTCGAAATTGAGCGCATAGATGAGAGTGTCGGAGGCGCCACTACGGGAGTTGCGCTCGGTGATGACAGAGACACGGCTTTTGTCGACGCTACGCGTAGCGCGGCCTTTTTCTGCAAAGAGGGTAGCACCGGCCTCTTCAGCGATGCGGATGGCCTCGTCGAGACTGCGTGTCTTGGACGTAGCCGACGCGGTGGAATCATCGGTTGCACGAGGTATTTCAACCTCGTCACTTGAGCAGGCTGCCAAGAGCATGCAGGCTGCAAGCATTGAAAGAAGTTTTTTCATAATGATTGAGGTTTTTTGGTTTAAAAAGCTTTAGATATGGAATTCGGCGGAGTATACGTCATCTCCGATGGATATATATAGAGTGTAAGTAGCGGGTACGAGATATGAGATGTCGATTTGATCGGCGGGATTGAGGGCCAGAGTTTCTGCGGCAACCATTGCACCGCTTTCATCAGCAATTTCGACAAAAGCAATTTCAGGTGTACGGGATTCGATGGTAAGCACCCCATCGTCAAGAGTGCACAATAATTGTATACGTGAAGGCGCCTGAGGTCGATCTTGATTATTTTTTCCTGGGTCTTCCTTTTTTCTTTTTGGGATTATAGTTTCAGAAAGTACACTGTTGAATGTACTTGCAATGCAAATAGCGACGATACTGAGTAGAATTCTTTTCATATTGGTACAATATTTAAAATGTTGTATGCAAAATTACAACAGACTGAAATATTGTCCAAATTTTACGCCTTATATTATCTATCCGAGCCCAAGAGTCAATTTGCGGTAGATCAGCGTGATAGCTTGGATTTGAAGTGTTTTGTTCTATCTTGCTGAAATTCAATTATAATTGAAGCAAAAATTCATGCTAAATGAACCTTAAAAATTCATCTTTTGAGGGTCCATTGCCTTTTTCGATAATGAGTCGCATTTTGCTTTTAAGATTATAGATATTCGCAGGCTTTTGATCACGGATCAGGGCAATAGATGAAGCAGATAATCCGAACATATGCCACATGGCAGTATCGAGTTGCAAAGCTGACAGTTCGGGATATTCTGCACTGAGTCGAGAGAAAATCTTATTGAATCTTGCGTCGATATAGGCAATGACAGCCTTTTGCATCTGTTTACTGCGTAGATCATCAAGGATTGAGCGTAATTGTTCGGATGTTATATCATTTTTAAGTTTCTTATTTTGGATTTTTTGCAAAAGTTGATTCAGGGGAGACTCGATTAATTGAGAATACTGCTGAGCTTCTTTTTCCTGAATTATCTCATCAATTTTTAGAGTCAGCTCGCGTTCCCGTTCATAGGCCAATTGTTCGGTTTCATTGATCTGTTGCATCAGTTTCCTTTCACGTTCTAATGCTGATTTGTTTTTTTCATTAATTTCCGTGGTCAATTCCTTTTCTCTGGCGTCGGCCTGCCGGACGCGTAGGTCAATCTCTTGTTTTAGAGATGCGTTAAGATGGGATATCGTAAGTTTTTCCTGTGCGATAGTATCCAATTCGATTTTTTTTGTTTCGATTGAGAGTTGAAGTACGCCGATTTCATTCATCAGCGATTGGACTGTAAGGCTTCGCAGGGCAACTTTTTTACGGAAAAAGGCTATGATAAAATATAGACATACAGCTAAGGTGAGAACGATAAGAAATAGTAAGAATTCTATTTTCCGGTCATGCGCATGTTGTAAATGAGCTTCGGATAGTTTTAAGGCTTGATTATCCATTATTAGATATGAAAGAGGGTCGGCCATAAGTTTCTCCATATCCCGGCCATCGCCATAGAAGCAATCTTTCAGAGCCTGGAGTGCTTGCGGGTAATCTTTGTCGGAGGTATATATGCCGTATTCCAAAAATCTGCAATTGAGGGTATCAGTTTCTGAGTCGGCTTTATCGTAGGCGAGGCTGAGATACATCAAGGCGCTGTCGCGGCTGCCGAGGTTGAGAGCATATACACCCATCTGAGTGAGATCGTACTGAGACATTTTGTCCTGAAATGGCAGCATCGCATTGAAGTACAGGCGCAGACTATCCATGCGCATTTGCCGATTGTAGTACCCAGCGAGATTTTTATCGCACCTAAGTTGCAGACCTGCATCTGATTTCAGGATGGAATCAGGAATTTCGGCGAGAGTGGCTATGGCTTCTTCGTTTTTGTCGAGATAGAAGAGGTTGGCGGCATAGGCGGCCGTCTCCCAGGCGGCATGGCGCGGGCGGCCGGCGAGGAGGAAGCTTTGGCGGGCAGCGAGACGTCTTTCGGATTCCTGATGTAACATGCGAGTACGGGCGTATACATCGGCTTGTGCACGCCTGATGCGGCCGAGGTAGAGATGGTCGGCGGCCTGCCGGGCATAGTATTCGGCTTCGCCGAGAGCGAGGATGGCCGGAGCAAGGGAGTCACAGCGGTGCAGGGCCAGGGCATTGTAATACAGTGACTGATAGGCGTATGAATCGCCGGCCGGGGCCAGCTCGCGTGCTGCGTCGGCTATGAGCGAGTCGGAGTAGAT
>CANSGE010000138.1 GCA_947646295.1 uncultured Bacteroidales bacterium | reverse complement strand
ATGACGGGCAAAGCCGGCACAGGAAAATCGACCTTTCTGAAATATATCACCGCGCATACCCACAAGAAATACGTGGTGCTCGCGCCTACAGGTATCGCCGCCGTCAATGCCGGCGGCCAGACGTTGCACTCCTTTTTCCACATACCGCTCAAGCCGCTGCTGCCCGACGACCCGGAATTCAGTCGCTCGCGCCTGGCCAAGAGAATGAAATACAATAAAAAATTTGTAAAACTCCTCAAAGACCTCGAGCTCATCATCATCGACGAGATATCGATGGTGCGCTGCGACGTGATTGACTTCATCGACAAAATCCTGCGCCGGTATTCCGGCAAAGAGTATCTGCCTTTCGGCGGAAAACAGATTTTGATGGTAGGCGACGTCTTCCAGCTCGACCCCGTGGTGACAGCTGACGCACGCGAGATATTGCGGCGATGCTACAGCGACTTTCACTTTTTCTCGGCCCGGGTTTTCGACGATTTCCTCCTCGTACCTATCGAGCTTCGCAAAGTATACCGCCAGAGCGATGCCTCATTCATCTCCATGCTCGACCGTATCCGCGACGGACACCCCACAGCGGCCGACTTCGCCGCCCTCAACGCCCGGGTATCGGAAGACGACGTGCCGGACCCGACGCAATTCACCATGACCATCGCCACGCGCCGCGAAATCGTCGACGACATCAACCAGACATTCCTGAGCCGCATCGGCCGGCCGGTATTCTCATTCGAGGCCGAGGTAAAAGGTGACTTTCCCGAAACATCCTTTCCGGCCGATAAGACATTGTCGCTCAAAGAGGGCGCACAGGTGGTATTCATTCGCAACGATATGGACCACCGATGGGTCAACGGATCCATCGGGCGAGTGAGCCTGCTTACAGCCGAGGAGCTGCAGGTGACACTCGAAGACGGCAATACCTACGCACTCGAACCGGAAATATGGGAAAACATGGAATACAGCTATGATGAGGAAAAACATACGGTCACCGAAAAATCCAAAGGCTCCTTCCGGCAATTTCCCATACGACTGGCCTGGGCCCTCACAATCCACAAGAGCCAGGGCCTTACATTCAATAATATCCGTGTCGACCTCGGACGTGGAGCTTTCACCGGAGGCCAGACCTACGTGGCTCTCAGCCGATGCACATCGCTCGAAGGCCTAAAACTCACGCACGCACTCAGGCACTCCGACGTATATACCAATCCGCAGGTCAGCGAATTTGCCCGTCTTTTCAACAATCCCGGACGTATCACAGGCGCTCTGGCGGCTGCCCGGGCCGATCAGGAATACGCCAAAGCCGCGGCGGCTTTCGACTCCGGACGCTTCGGCGACGCATACGACCACTTTACTGAAGCCGTGCACGCCCGCGACGAATTATCCAATCGGCTCACACGTCAGGTGATACTGCGCAAACTTCATACTCTCGCCGATGCACGCCGCCGGGAAGTGGTGCTTGAAGCTGAGCTGAACGAAAAAAATCAGCTGTTGGGCCGTCTTGCCTGCGAATTTGTAGAAATGGGCCTTACCTGCCTTGACGAGGGTTGGAACGCTGAGGCCGCGCTCGCCAACTTCGACAAAGCTCTCAGCATCTCGCCCGACAATTACGAAGCCCTCGTGGGCAAAGCACGTGCGATGGCTATGTCGGATGATACCGAGGCGGCATGCCTGCTCCTGCGGGGCGCTACTACTGACCATCCCAAACGCCACGAGGCGCCATACCATCTCGGGGCCATCTTCCTGTCGGCAGGCGATTACGCCAACGCGATCGACTCACTGAAGAATGCCCACCGCCGCGCTCCCTCCAATCCCGACATCTGCGACCTGCTCGCCGACGTGTATGCCGAATCCGGCGATCCGGTGCAGGCACAGCGTTTCCGCCGCCAAGCCGAACGCCTGCGCAAAAAAAATCCCGAAAAATAACCGATTTTACCGATTTATACGTAACTTTGTGTTAGAAAATAATCTCCACAATGGATACTCCCACGCACAAACAGGAAACTCTCGACCGGCGCTATCTGCAGATGGCACGTATCTGGGCCGGTAATTCCTATTGCCGGCGCCGACAAGTCGGGGCGATCTTAGTCAAAGACCAGATGATCATATCCGACGGCTACAACGGCACTCCCGCCGGCTTCGAAAACGTCTGTGAAGACGAGAACGGCCTTACCAAGCCTTATGTGCTGCATGCCGAGGCAAATGCCATCACCAAAGTGGCTCGCAGCAACAATTCAAGCGACGGAAGTACGATGTACGTCACCGCATCACCCTGCCTCGAATGTGCCAAACTCATCATTCAGGCCGGTATCCGCCGTGTAGTGTTCGACGAACTCTACCGTATCACCGATGGCATCGATCTCCTGCGTAGGGCAGGCATCGAATGCGTACACTTCCCCGTTTTTTCAGACGACGATAAGATATGACACGTATCAAAATGTGGATTCCGGTCATCTGCGCCTGCTGCCTCGCCGCAGGCATATGGCTGGGATATCTGCTGGCGGGCGGCAAGAGCCTTTCGCCGGCGCAGGAAAAACTCAACACTGTCTTTGAGCTGATCGAAAACGAATATGTCGATGAAATTTCCGTCGACAGTCTTGTAGAGCTTACAATCCCTGAATTGCTCCACAATCTCGACCCCCACTCGATATACATCCCCAAATCCGAGCTCGAGCACGTCAACCGCGATCTCGAAAGCTCATTCTACGGCATCGGCGTGCAATTCCAGATCATGGACGACTCCGTATGCGTGGTGGAAGTCATCTCCGGAGGCCCGGCCGAAGCCGTCGGACTCATGGCCGGCGACCGCATCATCGAAGTCGACGGCAAGCCCTTCACGGGCAAAGACATCACAAATGAAACCGTGATGACAAACCTCCGCGGCCCCAAAGACACCACCGTCAAGCTCACCATACGCCGCTCCACTGCCCGCAAGCCTCTCACTTTTGAGGTCACCCGTGGAGAAATACCATCGCTCGCCATCGACGCATCGTACATCATGGAAGATACCATCGGATACGTGCGCCTCGGCAAATTTTCCGACAACAGCTACGCAGAATTCCTCCAGGCGCTCAACTCGCTGCGCACCAAGGGAGCCCGCAGCTACATACTCGACCTGCGCGGCAATACCGGCGGCCTGCTCGACCAGGCTATCCTCATAGCCAATGAGTTTCTCGATCCCTACAGGGTCATCGTCGAGACCCGCGGCCGCGATGCCATGGAAAACTCCATCTGGCCTGCCGACGGCACGGGAGCATTCTCATCACAGCCCCTCGTCGTGCTCATGGACGAATTTTCCGCAAGCTCATCCGAAATCGTAGCCGGAGCCATCCAGGACAATGACCGCGGTCTCATCGTCGGACGCCGCTCATTCGGCAAAGGTCTTGTGCAACGCCAGATCACCCTCCCCGATTCCTCGCAGATGCGCCTTACGGTACAGCGCTACTACACACCTTCCGGACGTTGTATCCAGAAAGACTTCACCCGCGGCAACAATTACAACTACGATACCGAGATATACGACCGCTACAGCAACGGAGAAGTCTTTTCTGCCGATTCGGTAAAATACGACATTGATCAGATTTTTGCCACAGTAGGCGGCCGCCAGGTCTATGGAGGAGGCGGCATCATGCCCGATGTCTTCGTGCCCTCCGACACGACGGGCATGTCAAGCTACTATTTCTCTGTGGCCAACGCCGGACTGCTCCAGAAATTCGCCTACGAATATGCCGATCTCAACCGCGAACAGCTCTCAAAAGCCAAGGATACCGAGGCGCTGACCAGACTCCTGCCGACCAACGACGTACTCCTCGGAGCTTTTGTCAACTACGCCAAGCAGAACGGCATCCCCGCCCGCTGGTATTACATCAACATTTCTGCCCGATTGATTGTTAATCAGTTGAAAGCACTCATTGCGCGCGACATCCTGGGCATGAACGCCTACTTCATCATCACCAATTCCAATGATCCGGCGGTGAAAGAGGCTGTCAATCAACTCAACTCCGGTGTCGAACGCACCATCATGAGCGCCATCGAACAACAAGTAAAAGACAATCAAGATGAATAAGGAATCAATACGTCTGCGCGTCAAGGCCCGCAAAAGCCTGCTCGACGCCGACGAACGCGCCCGCGCCGCTGCCGCGGTATTCGACACACTCGAACACACAGCCGCCTTCATGATGGCCGACCGCATACTTATGTATCACTCTCTGCCCGATGAAGTGTCGACACATGAGTTTATCGAACGCTGGCACGACCGCAAGCATTTCTTCCTTCCACGCGTCAATGGAGTGAATCTCGACATCCTCCCTTACGATCGCTCGCGGCTACATCTCGGAGCCTTCAACATCGAGGAGCCCGACGGCGATGACACCGCCGATATAAATGACATCGAGCTTATCATAGTGCCGGGTGTAGCCTACGACCGGCGCGGCAACCGCATCGGCCGCGGCAAGGGATACTACGACCGTCTGCTACGCGATACAAAAGCGCTCACCATCGGCGTGGCTTATTCATGCCAGATGTGCGACGACATCGAGCCGGACCCGTTTGACGTGCCGGTGCATTACGTAATCACCGATACCGAGATAATACGTGTTGGAGGAAGATAAGGCCATAACATTCGACCAGCTCCGGGCTGAGGAACTCCGCCTGCGCTATCTCGAAATGATAGATCGCCCCGATGTGTACCCTACCCGGGCCAATTGGGACTTCATCACCCGTCACGCCATGCTTGGACTCGGACCGGCTCTCTATCGCAAATACCTCGCCGCCCTCTCCTATGACGAAGATGATCGCGAAGAGCTTCATCAAGCTGCCGTCGACTGTTTCCCAGACTATCTCCGCGCCGTGCCACGACCCTATGCCGCCCGCACAATCTACGCCGATCTAAGCACCGCCCCCGAGGCCGCGCGAGCACTCATCGAGCAGTGCAGGCTATTCGATGCCCCGGCCATCATGGAGCTGCTCGACGAAGGACGCCTCGACGATGCCATGCTTGCCGTGGACGCCTATCAAGACTCATATACCGCCGCGGATATCGCACACATGCACACGCTGCGTGACCGCCTTCTCTCCCTCCCGGCCCTCGGAAGTCAGGAGCAGCGGCGCAATCTCATGGGCATAGCGTCCCTGCGATTCATTTGCCCGGAAGGCCACACAAACGACCCCGACGAGCAATACTGTACCCGATGCGGAAAAGACATCTACGGACTCACCGCCACGCAGAACGCCCGCATCGATATCTTCATGCGCCGTCTGCAAGCCCTCGACAACCTCACCACCTCCGCTCAATAGTCGCAAAATACCGCTTTAGAGTCGTATATTTGCTTAATTATTCATATATTTGCATTGAGGAAACCGCAAGTTTTCCATTCACCTGTTCAAATTGCAACGAATATGAAGATTCAATCACTCCAAATACACGGTTTCAGAAACATAATTGATGCCGAAATTACAAATCTCGACCCTCGTCTGAATCTATTGATCGGTGTGAATGGAGCCGGTAAATCCACAATCCTCGATGCCATTGCTTCACTACTCACCGATTTTACATCACGTATGACCTCATCCAACGGTCGGGGCAATCAGATAGCTAATGATAGTATCACCCGCGGGATGCGCGAATGCGTACTGACATTGGGGCTTGACAACGGCGTCTCATGGTGTAAATACAAGACGAAGAATCTTCAGAAAAAAGCCGAAAGCGACTTCAACAGTCTCAATGACTTCACAAAATACTTTCGTACGGCATTAGACTCCCACAATTCCTTAGCAGTCCCTATCGTTGTACACTACGGAGTAAAGCGCTCGGTGACAGACATCCCGCTGAAATTTCCCAAATCAGAAAGCAGCTCGCCCACGGTCACCTATAAAGACTGGCTTGACAGCAAAGCCTCATATAGAGATATTTTTCCATGGCTACGGGGAGAGGAGGATTACGAAAACGAACTCATACGCGACAATCCCGATGCCCGCAACCGCGGCCTTGAAGCTCTCCGCGAAGCAATGCGGATAATATTCCCTTCATACACTGACATGCGTGTACGCCGGAAGCCTCATCTCGAAGTCGTACTTAGAAAAAATGGTGCTGAATTTGCACTGAGCCAGCTGTCCGACGGCGAAAAATGCTATTTGGCATTGGTATGCGATATCGTGCGCAGACTATCGCTTGCAAATCCTACCGGAGAAATCCTCTCCGGCGAGGGGATTGTGCTTATCGACGAAGTTGACCTGCACCTGCATCCGTCATGGGAACAAACCATCATGGAGAAACTCTCGGAGACTTTCCCAAATATACAATTCATCGTCAGCGCGCACTCGCCATTGGTTGCCAGCCATTTTGACGGTCAGGTATATGCAATAGACAATGGCACCGTGACACCGCTGCCCC
>CANSGE010000137.1 GCA_947646295.1 uncultured Bacteroidales bacterium | reverse complement strand
CGCTTACCGTGACCGCAAAGACAAAAAAGGCAACTTCCGCGCTCTCTGGATTCAGCGTATCAACGCTGCCGCTCGTCTCCACGACATGAGCTACAGCAAACTCATGGGACTCATCCACAAAGCCGGTATCGAAATCAACCGCAAAGTGCTCGCCGACCTCGCCCTCAACAACCCCGAGGCATTCAAGGCTATCGTCGACAAAGTAAAGGCTCTCTGATCCTTTACCCTTTACGGTAATCAATCTGAAGGCGCGATTCTTTTCGCGCCTTTTCTTTTAGCTCTCTAATATTATGGCCAAAGAAGATTATATCAAGAAAAACCGCGATTGGCTCGCCGACCGCTCCCGGCAACCCGACGTCCATCCCCTCGACAGAGGCTTATGCTACAAAGTCATCAAAAAAGGCGATGCCTCCAAGCCTTCTCCAAATCGCAACAGTGTCGTCAGCGTCCACTATGTCGGCAAGACAATCAACGGCAAGACTTTTGATTCAAGCCGCGGAGGTGTCGCCCCCGCATTCCGTCTCCGCGACCTTATCCCGGGCTGGACAATAGCACTCACGAAGATGCACCCCGGCGACAAATGGGAAGTCTACATCCCGGCAGAGCAAGCTTACGGCAAATTCAATCAGCCCGGTATCCCCGGCGGTTCCACTCTCATTTTCGAAATAGAGCTCCTCGCCGTATTATGAAGATTTTCTCAGCTCCACTGCAGGGCTACACCAATTCGGCATGGCGACACTTCCATGCCGAAATTTTCGGTGGAGTCCATTGCTATTTCACGCCGTTCATCAGATTTGAAAAAGGCGAGGTGCGTCGGCGCGATCTGAATGATTATATCTCGGAGCTGAACACAAATCACACACTCGTGCCGCAGATTATCTTCCGTGATTTACACGAATTTCAAAATCTCGTCACCACCCTCCGCGCCAAAGGAGCCAATAGCATTGATCTGAACTTAGGATGCCCCTTTCCGCCGCAAGTGCATCACGGACGCGGATCCGGCGCTCTGATAAATCACACCCTTCTGCGTGACATTTCAAAATCGATCTGTACCGATTTACCAGATATCTCATTTTCTGTCAAAATGCGTCTTGGGGTTGATTCTTCGGCGCAATGGCAGGGCGCCCTCGAGATACTCAACGCACTTCCACTCACACACATCACCATCCATCCGCGCACAGCTGCTCAGCAATACAAGGGAGAGCTGCATCTCGACCAATTCAAATCCATCACCGCCGTAAGCCGACATCCACTGCTGTTCAATGGCGATATCCGTTCGCTCGACGATTTCCATCGTATCGCCGACACCTTCCCCGCGATACATGGAGTGATGATAGGACGGGGACTTCTCGCCCGTCCATCACTTGCACACGAAATTGCTGCCGGTCACACCTTATCCGATGAAGAACTACGCCATAAACTCTCCCTGCTGCATCGCCACATCTTCACTCATCACCTCGAGACAAAGTGCGGTGAGAGCCAGATACTTTCCGCCGCAAAACCATTTTGGGACTATCTTGAGGAGTTTATCGGCCACAAGGCTTTCAAAGCCATCAAGAAGGCAACCGGTATCGATAAATATACAAAATCATTTCAGCAGAGAGGACTATGGGTCAATTAAATAAAAAAATCCGTAATAAGGACTTAATTAAGGAAATTTTTCCATATATTTGCAGCCGTAATTCTTTTCGAGCTTGTTTGACACCCTCAAAACAATACTTGCATTATGAAATTTGACTCTGTAGGAAGTTTTCTCCCGCCCGAAACGCTTATCCAAGCACGCGAAAGCCTCAGTAAAGGACATATATCATCAGCTGAGTTTAAATCGATTGAAGACGCTGCCGTGTCTGATATCATCCGTCGCCAACTCGCTTGCGGACTCCCGGCCATTACTTCCGGCGAACTGCGCCGCCAATACTGGGACAAGGATTTCTACTTTTCGCTCTGTGGTATAGTACGCGAAAAAGTTGAGACAGGCCGTATTTATCAGGAAACGGAGACTTTCACCGATCTCTTGAAATTCACTGACCGCATTTCATACAATCCTGAACATCCCTTCTTCGCCGATTTCAATTTTTTGGTAGAGGCAGTAGCCGGTCGTGCCGTATGCCGTCAGACTCTCCCTTCGCCTGCCAACCTTTATCTCGACATCCTCAGCTCTGCCGACGGCAATCTTGCACGTATCTACCCCTCGCCCGAAACCCTTATCGACGACATAGCCCGGGCATATCGCCTCACGATTCTACACTTCTATGACCTTGGCTGCCGCAGTATACAGTACGACGGTACCGTTGTAGGCAGTCTCTGTGACGATTCCTATGCCAAGGAGTTGCTTCAGGGAGGTATCGATATCATCAAGTTCCAGGACGACGTGATTACGCTCATAAATAAGAGCTTGGCCGACCTGCCGGCTGATCTCGAGACTTCATTCTACCTCTCTGCCGGTACACAGATCATACCACGCTACGACCAGCGCGACCTTCCCGACAATATATGTCCCAAGGCACTTTCGCGCCTTAATGTCCACCGCTTCTTCATGCCCTTCGACGCCCATGATGAAGAGTCGCTCGAAGTTCTCCGCCTCGTCCCGGCCCACAAGCAGATTTCAATTGGCTTGATAGGCGCACATTCACCCTTCTCGGAAGGCGCCGATGCCATCCGCTCCGCCATCAGATACGCTCTCGGATTCATAGCTCCTGAGCGCCTCTCCATATGCCCCCACAGCGGATTCAAACTTTCCACTTATGAGTCTCGCGGACTGAATTTTGAAGACCAATGGACCAAGCTCTCGGATCTCGCCGGACTTGCTGCCGAATTCTGATTTTTTCATCCTCTCGCACGGTAAGTAGGCTTTGAAAAATAGTTTATTCTGTATTCACCGCTTCAGAGACGGCATTATAGCATGAATATGTGATAAATTATTTCTCTTTGCCTACTTACAATAGACATTTTTTTTGTAACTTTGCTTGATAATTAAAACAATTCGACAAAAAACAACCTCAAAACATCCAGTCATGAGATTCAATATATCGTGCAAAGCCTTTTACAGCGCCGTTTCGGCCGCTGCCAAAGTGATAAACCCCAAGAACGCTCTCGCGATTCTCGACAACTTCCTCATTTCCGTCGAAGGTGATACACTCACAGTCACTGGCGCCGATGTCGACAATTCGTTATCAGCCCGCGTCACTCTGGCAGAGCACGAGGGCGAAGGCCGTTTCTGCGTCACTGCACGCCGCCTCGTCGAATTGCTCAAAGAGCTCCCCGATCAGGGTCTTACAGTGACAGTCGATGAAACCACTTTCGCAGTGGAAATTGAATATACGGGTGGCAAGTACAACCTCACTGCCATCAACGGCAACGAATACCCCGTATTCAAATCCGATGACGACGACCAGTCAGCGCCGCAGCACTTCACCATCAATAGCGGCGCGATGCTCAAAGGCCTCGATTACACGATATTCGCCGTCGGAAATGACGACTATCGTCCCATGATGAAAGGCGTTTTCCTCGACATTAAGCCCGAGGAAATATCCTTTGTCGCAACTGACACCCACAAACTCGTGCGCTACACAGATTCACGCGTCAAGTCCGGTATCACCGCCTCTTGCATCCTTCCTGTCAAGCCGGCGTCCATCATCCGCAACATCTTTGGCAAAGACACCGAGCTTTCCATCGACATGACTGCAAAAAATGCCACTATCGAAAGCGAGGCATTCACATTCCGCTGCACTTTCCTCAATGGCCGCTACCCCGACTACAATCGCGTCATCCCCAAGACTTCACCCTTCCGTCTTACAGTCGACCGTCTCTCGATGCTCAATGCCGTGCGTCGTGTAGGTGTATTCGTCGATCCCGGCTATGGTCTTGAAAAATTCAAGATTAACCCCGATAAACTCCTCATCAAGAGCGACGACAACAACTACTGCACTTGCGCACGCGAAACCGTGCCTTGCTCTTACAATGGCCCCGAAATGGTCATCGGATTCTCCGCACCATTCCTCATTGAATTCATGACCATCATGCCCTCCGACGAAGTTTATATCGACCTGGCCGACCCATCCCGTGCAGGTGTGTTCTGCCCCTCGGAAAACGAAGAAGGCACCGATCTCGTCATGCTCCTCATGCCAATGAATGTCGATAAGTTCTAAAAGAAATGAAATTACAACTCCGCAGACCTATCGTCTTCTTTGACCTCGAGACCACAGGTACCAATATCACACGCGACCGTATCGTCGAAATCTCGATTGTCAAGATTATGCCCGGTAAAGAAGATGAGCCTATCATCAAGACCCGCCGCATAAATCCTGAAATGCCCATTCCCGCCGAAGCTACCGCCGTGCATAAGATCACCGATGCCGATGTCGCCGGCGAGCCCACTTTCCGTCAGGTCGCACACTCGCTCGCTGAGATGCTCAAAGGCTGCGACATCGCCGGCTTCAACTCCAATCGTTTCGACATTCCGTTGCTTGATGAGGAATTCAACCGCGTCGGCGTCGAATTTGACTTCCATAAGGCCAATTTCGTCGATGTGCAGACGATATTCCACAAACTCGAGCCACGAAACCTCACCGCTGCCTATAAATTCTACTGCGGCAAAGACCTCGAGGGCGCCCATGGCGCCCAGGCCGACACAATGGCCACTTACGAGGTGCTGCTCGCACAGCTCGACCGCTACGACTCCATCCCTTGCGACGTAGCCGCTCTATCCAAGTTCTCTTCCCAAAACGACAATGTCGACCTTATGGGCCGCCTCGTTTACGATGCACTTGGCCGCGAGCTTATCAATTTCGGTAAATACAAAGGACAGCCGGCAGCCGAAGTTCTGGCCCGCGATCCCGGATACTACAATTGGATCATGCAAGGCGATTTTCCCAACGATACCAAACGTGCGTTCACACGCATAAAAATGCGGGGCGCCACAAAATGAGCCAATCCACATCATTTCCCGGTTTGAAGGGTAAGCACATTGTCGTCGGAATTTCCGGCGGCATTGCCGCTTATAAGACGGCCACTCTCGTGCGTCTGCTCGTGAAGTCAGGAGCCGAAGTGCAGGTGATCATGACACCAAATGCACGCGAGTTCATTACCCCGGTCACCCTTTCCACCCTTAGTGGCAACCCGGTCATTACGGAATTTTTCACCGCCAACAGCGGCGAATGGCATTCTCACGTCAAACTCGGTCTTTGGGCCGACGCATTTGTCGTAGCGCCCGCCACAGCTTCCACCATCGCAAAGATGGCCAATGGCGTGGCCGATAATATGCTCGTGACATCTTATCTCTCTACGCGCGCGCGAACATTTGTCGCTCCAGCCATGGATCTCGACATGATGGCTCATCCCACCACATCCCGCAATATCGCTACTCTGCGCGCCGACGGATGCTACATCATCGAGCCGCAGGAAGGTGAGCTCGCAAGCCATCTTTCCGGAAAAGGCCGGATGGAGGAACCAGAAAACATCGCCGCCGTTCTCTCCCGCGAATTAAGTGCAGCCAAGCCATTGGCCGGAAAAAAGGTACTCATTACAGCCGGCCCGACTTTCGAACGCATCGACCCCGTCAGATTCATAGGCAATTTCTCTACCGGGAAAATGGGGTACGCCATAGCCAATGAAGCGGCCCGTCGCGGCGCAGAAGTGACCATAGTAAGCGGCCCCGTCGGACATTTTGAACTTGAAGACGGCGTGCAGATCAAAAAAGTCGAATCAGCACGCGAGATGCTTGACGCCACCCTCGGCCAATCGGCCCGGAGCGATGTGATCATCTTTGCTGCCGCTGTGGCAGATTATCGCCCGGAAAGCTGTCTCGACCACAAAGCCAAGCGTGAGCACGGGGGCGAAGGCCTTGATACGCCTCGTCAAAAACCCCGACATCGCAGCCACCGTCGGAGCCGCGAAACGCCCCGAACAGATTCTCATCGGCTTCGCGCTAGAGACCGACAATGAGATGAAAAACGGCGCCGAAAAGCTGCGCCGCAAAAATCTTGATGCCATCGTCATAAATTCGCTCAAAGATCCCGGAGCCGGGTTCGGTACCGACACCAACAAGATCACTGTCGAATTTGCCGACGGACGTCCGGCTGCCACCTACCCCCTCAAATCCAAGCAGGCTGTGGCAGCTGATATCCTCGATATTCTACCTACTCTCTAAACCTCTCTCCAAAAATGAAATTCAGCAAAATATTCACTCTCGCGACTCTCTTTTCCGCACCCGCGCTTACAGCTCAGGAGCTGAATTGCAATGTCGAATTTAATACGGATGCCATTTCAGGCACCAACAAATCCATATTCGAGACATTGCAGAGCGCCGTGAGCGACTACATGAACACCACGACCTTCACCCCCGCTCAGTTTTCTACAAATGAGAAGATTGAATGTCGTCTGTTCTTCACCATCAAGGAAGTATC
>CANSGE010000136.1 GCA_947646295.1 uncultured Bacteroidales bacterium | reverse complement strand
CCAGAGATTGCGCAGTGGGCGTGTGGCCAGCAGTAGTGGGATGGTGAACATGAGGCGGCGGCCACCGAGGGCGGTGACGGCATTGCACCATATCATAGCGCTGAGCACCCATGCCACGATGGCGATGCCGGCGCAGATGAGCACGATGGCGTTGTGCGGCTCGAGCGCCACAGCCACGCATGGAGCGACGAGGGCCGCCAGATAAGCCCATGCGGCAATCGCGTCGAGCAGACGCGGGCGGCGGGCGTAGCGGGCCGTGAAACGGCGGCGGCTGCGCAGCTCGCGTGCTCCGGCGGCCGAGAGCGCGCCGGGTACTTCCACCACGGATTCGTCGGAGAGCTCCACGGCGGTATTGGCCGGCGTGGCGATTTTGCTGATGAATATGTCGTCGTCGCCGCGGCGCAGGTTGAGGTGCGACGAAAATCCCTTGTTGCGGAAGAATATGTCGCGTGTATAGGCGATATTGTGCTCGGTGCCTCGCCAGGGGCGTCCGTTGAGGGCGTCGGAGACCCAGCGGAGTGTCTCGGCGCAGAAGTCGAGCGAGCGGGTACGGCATCCCCAGGCTTCATCCTCATAGGCGTCGGGGGCGGCGTGTCCGAGCACTACCTCGATATGATTGTCAGCCGCGAAATGCTGCATCATGCGTGCGAGCCAGCGGGTAGAGTTGATTGAGGCGCCGTCGGTGGTGAGCACTACCACGGGATTACGGGCGGCCTTGATGCCGAGGGTAATGGCGAGTTTCTTGCGGCTGAGGTTGCGGGCGCCGTCGGGGGTGTGGGTGAGGTAGAGGTTGGGGTGGGTCATCTGGAGCCCCTCCACGAGGTGACGCACGTCATTGGCATCGCCTTCGTTGACGATGATTACCTCAAATCCGGGCGCGTATTCCTGCGAGAGCAGCTGGGGGAGCAGGCGCTCCAGGTCGTCGCAGCGGTCGGTGGAGTATACGATGATGCTTGCCGGCACTGACACTCGAGCGGCCAGCTCATCGCTGCCTATGGCACGGCATGCGCGCCGCCTCCGGTGCATCGACATGATCTGCCGCAGGTATATCAGGAATGATATCACTGTGGCTACTATGCTGATGATCAGGAGCAGGGCCGAGGCCGGAGATATGTCGAACCGGAAGTCCATAAGCGTGATAAGGGGATGGCTCATGGCGCATCCCCCATTAGAAGTTGTCTGTCAAATGATTAGCGGACCAAGATTTTGCCGGTATTGCCGCCGAGGGTATACACGTAGATACCTGCGGGGATGCCGTCGGTGGCGATGACGCCGCTACCCGATACGGTGGTTTGGAGCACCTTCATGCCGGTGATGCCGTAGAGTGAGAGCTGTGCCGGGGTGTCGATGTTGTAGTGGAGGCCGTCGGGGGTGGAGTAGAATTCGTATCCGTTGACGATGGCTGTCACGCCGTCCTGGTCGCCGTTCATCACCACGGTGAGGGTGGTGAGTGTCTCGGGATAGTCTGCCATCTGGGCTGTGAGGTCGACTACGATGCGGGGCACTTCCTGATCGGCAGGGATGCGCTGGTTGTAGTGGAGCTGGAGAGGAATTGACTGTCCGCCATTGATTTTCACGCCTGTCTTGGTGATAGACTCTCCAGTCTCGCATGCACCGCCTGCGCAAAGCTCGATTTTTTCGTTGGCTGTGGCGGAGACAGTGATCTTCGACGAATATATATCGGTGCCGAGATAGAGGTTGGGCTCGATGCTTACCTGTTGCATATTGCCGGCGGGGCGTGTTTCCACATCATTGAATGTGAAAGTCGAGCCTGCCTCGAGCTTTGTGTCGCCGTCGTACCAAGTGAGTTCGCGGGCCTGGGCGGAGAGTCCGAGAGCAGCCGCAGCAAGAATCATGTAGAGTTTTTTCATATGCAGAGTTTTTTCTTAATTTGACAAAGTTTTGAGCAAAAAGTTTAGTCGGCTACCCTTACGTGGGCTTTGGCGGCCTGCATCACGCCGTGGGCGTCGCGGAGAAATGCCACGATGGAAAGGTTGGCCGGTACCCAGCGCTCTTTTTCGTTGTAGCGTGAGGCGATGGTGGTGTTGAATGTGCGAGCCTCGCCGCGTTCGAATGCCACGGGAGTGTCAATCTCGGAGCCGGTCACTGTGGCGCGGTACACGTGATTGTGGCAGTAATTCTCGATGTAGTCCGATCCGCTTTGCTGGAAGGCGATGATGCCGTCTTCGATCACCCACATGCAGAGATTGGCGGTGAATGCCGCGCCCGGCTCCACGGTGGTGGATATATAGATGAGATTGTCGGCGGGATTGTACGAAGCCTCGATTGCGATTTCGGCTTCGGCGGGCTGTGCGATGGCTTCGCGCACCTGTGCGGGCCATTTATCCTTATCGGTAGCCTCGCCGGTGTGGTTCACCACGCCCTTGGGCCAGGCGGTGATGCCCCATTGGTCGTTCATCGATGTGCCTTCGGGAGTCATCAGGCACACATAGTTGTTGGCAGGATTATTGTCGTCGAAGTATGTGTAGTCGATGGTGACGCCGAAGCTTCCGCCGTGGATGCTGACGGGTATCACCTTGTCGCCGTATTGCTCCATGAGGCCTTCGAGCACGGCATGTGCCTCGGGGCAATTGGAGCAATCCTGTCCGGTATAGTCTTCGATGAGCACTGTGCGCTGGCTCTCCACGGCGTCCATTTCGATGAAACGGTCGTCGGAGTCGATGCCGGAGCAGGCCGTGGTGGCGGCTCCGAGGGCGATGGCGAGCAGTGCTGTGTGGAGTTTATTGTTCATTTCTGGCATTTTGGAGAGAGATTATTGTAATATTTCTGAATATTAGAAGCTGTAGGCGTACGAGATCTGGAAACCGCGCTGCGCGGGCACCAGGCGGCATACACCGCCGGAGCAGTTGTAGCCCTTGCGTGTGCGGCCGTATGAGAGCATGAGGCGGTTGGCCTTATAGTTGCCGGTGACGCCGGCCATGTAGTAGTGCAGTCCGGTGTCGCCGCAGTTCCAGAGGTCGCTGACGGTGAACATCAGATACGGCAGCACGCTCACCTCCACGAGTCCGTAGGCCCAGTCTTTCTGATCCTGACGCGTGGTGAGATATTGCAGCTCGGAGCGCAGTGTGACCTTGCGCGAGAGCTTGAATTTGCCCTCGAGCACGAAGATGTTGGACTTGATGTCGCCGCCGTGACCTTCAACGATGGTCTTGTTGTAGAGCTGATTCATGTACATGAATGACAGCTGGGCGTCCTTGGTGATGCGTTTCTCGATCTGGATGTTGTAGTCGTGGTAATAGTTTTCGCCGAGACCGAAGAAGTTGGCGGGCACGCTGTTGGTGCCGTAAGCGAAGTCGGCGGGGTTGGCTCCGTCCTTGAAGCTGAGTCCGCGGATGTAGCTTGCGTTGAGCCTGATTTTTGTGCCGTAGCGTCCGCCCAGGGCGGTGCCTCGCTTGAATGTGTAGGCGAATTGTCCCTGGAAGGCCCATTCACCGGGAGTATACTGCGTGCCGTAGGGATAGAGCGATGGGAGCGAGTATGTGTGCTGGTAGGAGAAAGCGGGCATGTGGTTGAGCATGGCCGAGATGCCTGATACGGAGCGCTGTATGCGGTACGACATATTTTCGCTGCGTTTCACCTGCACGAGTGCGCTGAGGCCTGAGCGCGAATAGTTGCCGCTGAGCATTATGGCTGTACCGCGGCCGTAGGTGTAGTCGTTGTCGAATGACGGATCCTGGTTTTTCCAGGCAAATTCGCCCGACACACCGAAATTTGATTTCTGGAAGTGTGTGCGCACGTCGAAAGCGCCTACCGTCTTGGGAAGATTGAGGCGGTAGTCGGATCCGGGCACGATGATGTCCTCATCGCTCTCGTGCTTGAGCACGTATGATGCACCGACGGTCCATGCCACGCCCTTCTCGGCCAGGCGGGGCGCCCAGTCCTCGATGCTTGCCTCGGCATCGGCGCCGTATACCTGGGCCGACTTTCGCCAGTCCCAGTAGCGTCGCTGCACACCGCCGAGGGCCGTGAGTCGCAGGCCGCGGATTGCGTTCACCTTGAGGCGTCCGCCGCGTATGCTGTTGTCGATGCCGATATTGCGCTCCTCGTATGTGCGGAGGATGAAACCGGCGCCGAATTGCTCGTAGAAGTCGCCAGCGGTGAGCTCGAAGCCCTTGTATTTGGCCTTTACATATATGTTGGGCACGCCCCAGCCTTTTGCATCCTCATAGCCGGGGAGGGGCCATTCGAGGAATTCGAGGCGGGCGCCGGCGTCGACGTATTTGCTCAGGAAGCTGAGCGATGCGTATGTGTTGGATAGCACCTTGTCTTTGAAGGGGCCTGCACCGATGGCGGCGTCGTCCTCGGCGAAGAGCCAGTCGGTCTGGATATTGCCGTGCAGGGCGGCGCCCTTGTCGCCGAGCTTTATAGCGCGGGCGGGCATTGCGATGCATCCGAGCGCGAGTGCCGCGAGTGCGATTTTGGTGAGTCGTGCCATTGAGGTATGCTTGGAGTTTTTTGTGGGGTGGGGTGTGAGTGCCGCTTATTGTGCGATGAGCTGGCGAATCTGCTCGATTACCTCGCTCTCGGAGCCGTCGGTATATCCTGAGTGCTGGGCTGCGATCTGGCCGTTGCCGTCGATGATGAGCATGTGGGGTATCATCTGCACGCCCAGGGAGCGGCCGAAGTCATTGTTGGGGTCGAGGAGCACTTCGTATTCCCAACCCTCGGAGTCGGCCAGCGGCTTCACCTTGCTGGCGTTCTGAGCTTCGTCGATTGATATTGCCACGAGCTTGACGCCGGTCTCGTCCTGCCAGTCGGGGTACACCTCATGTATGGCCTTGAGCTCGCGCATGCAGGGCTTGCACCAGGTGGCAAACATGCACACGATGATGGGCTTGCCGTCGTTGGAGAGCTGATCGGTCTGCACTACTTTGCCGTTGATATTCTTGAGCTGCACGGCGGGGAGCTGGGCTTGCGCAGCGATGGCTGACGTAAGGATTACGGCAACGATAGCCATGAGTTTGAGTACTTTCTTCATATGGTCGGAAATGTGAAAGAGTTAGGCGAATCTTTTGATTCTGAAATGCAAAGATATATACAAAATTTCAAGCTTCAAAGAATATTTCCGAAAAAAGTGTCGGCGCATCGTTTTTTTGCTACCCCCTAAAAACAGACTCAGAGCTGTCTCACGACGCCCTGAGCCTAATACACAATTATCTATAAAACAACTATTTTTTCAACTGATTCTTATCGGAGAGAAAAACTATCTCAGTTTTGTGCTGCAAAATTACTGTGATATTCGTATCTGACAAAATCTATTTTATTAAAAAAAATTAAAATGTGCAACGACAAATGTCACAATTTCAGGCCTCGATTCTCATTATAATTAATGTGGCAAAATAGAAGTCATTGTCAATTAAAGAGTAACGTTTGTCACAATTGTAACAATAAAAATGCGTCAAACGTTAAATTTTGAAAGGAAACCGGGCTTGGTGTGTACAAATGCGGGCGCAGAATGATAAAAAATATTAAAAAGTTGTCAAATTGTTTGCAACATCAATATTTTGACTATATATTTGCACAACTAATTGAAGTCAGATAATTTTAAGCAAGCATTTTATGGAAAAAATAGATAATCTTGACCGCCGCATTCTTCACATTATCATGCGAAATGCGCGCATACCCTCCAAGGATGTAGCCATGGAATGTGGAGTTTCACGTGCAGCCATCCACCAGCGCATCCAGCGTCTCATCGACATGAATGTCATCACCGGCTCGGGCTACCATGTAAATCCTAAAGTTCTCGGCTATTCAACCTGCACCTATATCGGTGTCAACCTTGAGCGAGGCGCCATGTACCGCGACGTCGTGCCCGAGCTCGAGAAAATCCCCGAAATCGTAGAGTGCCACTTCACCACAGGCCCGTACACAATGCTCGTGAAGCTCTATGCCCGCGACAACGAACATCTCATGGACCTGCTCAACAACAAGATACAGATGATCGCCGGTGTGACAGGCACGGAGACACTCATCTCCCTCGACCACTCCATCGCCCGCGAGATCCCCACTAACTATAGATAAAGATACAAGGGACATACAACCTCCCGACAGCAGACTGCGCCGCAGTCTGCTTTTTTTGTGTAAATTTCGTCCGGAGACCTGGCGGGGAGTGTGAAGACCATAAGACCATAAAACAGTAAGGGTAGGGTGTAGGGAGGGGACGCGCAGGGGCGGGTCCAATCATACCTATGACTGGAGGGTCGGAGACCCGACGTCGCACGATAGATAGTCGCCGCACGGATGCGTCAGCCTATAGTCTTATTGTTTTATGGTCTTTAATACGGCGATGGAATGTCGTATGTCTACGGTCGAGTCTCCGACTCGACGTTACGTGTGGGTGTAGGCGTGGCCCCAGGTGTCTGCGACCCCTGGGGTTATGCTGACAATCGGCTCTCCGAGCCGATGCCTCTATCC
>CANSGE010000135.1 GCA_947646295.1 uncultured Bacteroidales bacterium | reverse complement strand
TCGCCGACGAATACCGCATCCCCTTCTCGATGCACGTGGCAGGCTACAAGTACAATGAAATCGCCGAAAAGATGAATCTTCCCCTCGGCACCGTGAAGAGCCGTATCTTCTTCGCCCGCAAGAAATTGCAGGAACGCTTCTCTGATTACCGCTAAGTCGGTGGTGTAGCTCTGAATCGGTTCTCAGACAACGATTTACTAATACTTACTATTACACACCCATTGCGGGGGTGGTTTCCGTCAGGAGATCGCCCCCGTTTCTGTTTTCAGGGTCTATATTGACCTACAAAAATGCTTTTATGGCGCCCAGGCTGAGATGGTAGAGCGAGGTCAGCAGGGGGTACTGGCCCGATCGCGACATGCGCCACGCCTTGAGCGGGATGCGCAGCACCGACGTCAAGGGCTGCGTGCGGGCTATCACAGCGCCCAGCGCGTGCACCGTGCGAGGGTCGGTGATGCGGCGGTAGCCGGTGCTCTCGTCGGGATGCCGGGTGATCACCTCCGGGAAGTATCGACCGCGCAGCCCCAGCCGCTTGGCCCGGTGGTAAAAGAGGCTGTCCTCACCGGCGTTGAAACAGCCCGACCCCAGGCCGTAGCGCTCGTCGAAGCACAGCCCCTGCGGAAGTGGCGCGCGCAGCGCCATCTGTATCGAGCTCGGCTCGAAATTCTTTACCTTCTGCGTGAGCGGAAAACTGAAATCAGGAAAATACTTGCGCGAATCCCCGCCCTCGTATGCAAATACGGCCAGCTGCAGCTCCCGGTCAGCATCAAAGGTGGAGATGACCGCGCGCAACTGCTCCGGACGGTAGATTATATCATCGTCGGCAATGAGTATCAGCGGAGCGGTGGAATGCCGCAGGCAATTGTTGCGGTTGCGCGACAGGCCGCGCCCCTCAAGCGTGTGGAGTGATACGTCCGGCCGCCCGAGCAGCTCCTTGGGGGCAGCTGCGCCGAAGTTCTGCCACGACACCACATACCGCACGCCCGGCACAGGCGGGAAGTGCTCCGGCGTGATGCGCAGGATGCCATCGCCGCAGGATGATATGAGTACGTCGAGCCGCGGAGTCATTTCGTCCAATGATCGATGAAACGCTGCGCCACTATGCGCGCATCGTGATGTTTTCTGACAAATTGCAGCCCCTCGGCCGAGCGGCGGTGCAAAGCCTCCGGATCTCCCACTACGGCCTCGAGCGTATCGACAAGCTCGTCGAGATGAGGCGACGCCGAGATGACGGGGCGCAGCTCCCTCTCGCCGATGAAGCGGTAGTAATCGGGGTGCGCGCCCGAGAGCGTATTGAGGCCCATAGCCATAGCCAGCAGGGCATTGGTGGCCGGAGTATAGCTGTATATCTGGTCGAGCACCACGTGGGCCGACCGCAGCAGCTGCATATACTCAGCATACGGACGGTCTTCCACTATCACCAGCTCGGCCGCCTGCGGATGGCGCGCGGCCACGATGCGGGCGGCCCGCTCGAGCAGGTCGGTGCCTTTTTCGAGCTGACGGTAAGAGTGGCGTCCCAGGAAAAGACGTATTTTTGAAATATCGCGGGGGATACCCGCCGGCGCTATCCCCGCAGTATCTATCGGGATGCCGGCATAGGCTATCTGCCCCGGCTGCAGACGCCGGCGCAGCGCCACATCATACTCATAAAGCACCGATACCGCCCCGCGGATGCGCGAGTACACATAGTCGGTATAGCCGGCCAGCGCCGGGGCCTGCCATTCGGCCAGCAGCCCGGGACACTCACGGGCCAGCGGAGCCGCCGAGCCATCGGGCATGCGCCATTCATTGTATGCTATAGGCGAGCGCGGGTCGAGACACTCCTCTATGAAGACCGGGTCAGTGCCCAGCGCCGTGAGGTACACGTCGCCGTTGTGGCGCAGGATTCGGTCGAATATCGGCCGGAGCCGCTCAGGGCGCAGCGGCAGGAATACGGGATTGTGTATCGATACGATATCATAGCCCGTGAGCCGCCCGGAAGCTATCGCCGCCCCCGCCTTGAGCCAGAGGGCCAGGCCACCGGCCTTGCCGGGAAGCGGGCGCGAGAGATTGATGTCGCGCGCCGTGCGCATCCAGCCTGAGCCGTCGGAGGCTATAGTGACGGCATGCCCGAGGTCGCGGAGACCCCGGGCAAGTGTCACGTGATAGTTGCTTGCGTCGCCTAAGAGCAGGATTTTCATTTCACGAGCAGCAGGAAGTAGTTTTTCTTGCCTTTCTGCACGAGGATGTAGCGGTCATTGAGGAGCATTGCGGTGGATGCCGGGGCATAGGCATCGGCCACTTTCTCCTTGTTGATCATCAGGCCGCCCTGCTGGGCCATCTTGCGGAGCTCGCCCTTGGAGGGGAAGATTTTGGTCTTTTCCACCAGGATATCGGCCAGTGATACACCGTTCTCGATATCGGCGCGCTCGATTTCGTATGTAGGCACTCCCTCGAATACCTGCAGGAGTGTCTTCTCGTCGAGACGGCGCAGGGTCTCCGAGGTATTGTTGGAGAAGAGTATCTGCGAAGCCTCCACAGCGGCCTGATAATCAGCCTCGCTGTGCACCATCGTGGTGATTTCGCGGGCGAGACGTTTCTGCAGCGGGCGTGCGCCGGGATTTTCGTGCTGCTCGGCTATGAGAGCCTCGATTTCCTCACGGCTCAGCTCGGTGAATATCTTGATGTACTTCTCGGCGTCGGCATCCGATACGTTGAGCCAGAACTGATAGAACTTGTAGGGCGACGTATACCGTGCGTCGAGCCATACGTTGCCGCTCTCGGTCTTGCCGAATTTGCCGCCATCGGCCTTTGTGATGAGCGGGCAGGTGAGTGCGAAGGCTTCGCCTCCCTCGGTACGGCGTATCAGCTCGGTACCGGTGGTGATGTTGCCCCACTGGTCGGAGCCGCCGAGCTGCAGGCGGCAGCCCTTCTCGCGGTAGAGGTGCAGGAAGTCGTAGCCCTGGCAGAGCTGGTATGAAAATTCGGTGAACGACATGCCCTCGCCCGACTCGCCCGAGAGGCGCTTCTTCACGGAGTCCTTGGCCATCATGTAGTTGACCGTGATGAGCTTGCCCACATCGCGGATGAAGTCAAGGAAGGTGAAGTTTTTCATCCAGTCGTAATTGTTCACCATTTCAGCGGCGTTGGGGGCATCGGAGTCGAAGTCGAGAAATTTTGCGAGCTGTGCCTTGATAGCCTCCTGGTTGTGGCGCAGGGTCTCCTCGTCGAGCAGCTTGCGCTCCTGGCTCTTCATCGAGGGGTCGCCGATCATGCCGGTGGCACCGCCCACAAGAGCGATAGGCTTGTGGCCCGAGCGCTGGAAGTGCTTGAGCATCATCACACCCACGAGGTGTCCGATATGCAGGGAGTCGGCCGTGGGGTCGATGCCCAGGTAAGCCGTGGTCATTTCTTTTTTGAGCTGTTCTTCGGTGCCGGGCATCATCTGGTGTATCATGCCGCGCCAGCTAAGTTCTTCTACGAAGTTCATATTATAATAGCTTGTGTTTTAAAATTCAGTGAAAGCGAGTGGAAGCAGGGATTTTACGGAGGGGAGGATAAACACTTTGTCGCGTCCGCAGAGTAGCACCTCCACGTCATGTCCGGCCAGGGTCTCATACTCGAGCAGAGCCTGGCGGCATGCGCCGCAGGGTGCACAGGGCACAGCCGTGTACTCGCCGTCGGTGCCACGGGCCGCGATGGCGATGCGCTCGAAGCGGGCGCCGGGATGATTGGCCCCCGCAGCATAGCAGGCCGAGCGCTCGGCGCAGGTGCCCGAGGGATAGGCCACATTTTCCTGATTGGCACCGCACACGATCTCCCCGTTGTCCAGCGCGATGGCCGCGCCCACATGGAAGTGACTGTACGGGGCATACGAGTTGGAGGTGTATTGCCTTGCAAGATCGGTCAGATGGCGCTGCGCATCGGAGAGCTCTTCATACCGTGCCTCCGTGACGGGTATTTCAATATTGTGCTTTTTCATAATAGTGCAAATTTAGCCTTAATCAGACGAAAAATGAAATTATTGCAGTAAAAATTTTAATATGTGAGAAAAAACTTCTATTTTTGCACCTTGTAAAGCCTATTGAAAAACCAAGCAAAAGAATTATAACACAAATAGCAATGGAAAATAACGAGCAAAATAACGCGCTGCAGCAGGCCGAAGAAGAAACCGGCAACATCCTGGCCCGCGTCAAATCGAACAGCAAACTGATCGTAGGCCTGTCGATTTTCATCGTGGCTGTGATCGCCGCCATCATGATCTGGTTCTTCGTCGCACAGAGCGGCAGCCGCAAGGCTGATCAGGCTGTGGCCAAGGCTGACATGGCTCAGAATGATTCGATCGCGCTTGTTCTATATAAGGAAGCTGCTTCTCACGGATACAAGAGCGGCAACCGCGCCAAAGTCGAAGCCGGTATCCGCCTCTATCAGGCCGGACAATACGAGGAAGCTCTCCAGTATCTCAACGATGCCGACCTCAGCGACCACATCGTCGCTGCCGGTGTCGAGACCCTCGCAGGCGACTGCTACGTCAACCTCAAGCAGTATCCCGAAGCTCTCAGCGCTTACGCCAAGGCTATCAAAGCTGCCGACAAGAATCCCTCCATCGTGCCCCTCGTGCTCATGAAGGAAGCAAACGTATACCGCGAACAAAAAGACTTCGAAGCCGAATACAAGGCTTACAAGCAGATCATCGACGAATATCCCACTTTCGTGCGTGGCACACAGGCCGACATCCGTAAATACTACGAACGCGCCAAAGCTGCCGCCGGAAAGTAAGCTGATTGATTTTTACACATTATATTATATAAGGGGCGCGTGACTTACGCGCCCCTTTCAGTAAGCGCTATGTCTGAAGGAAATCTCAACGAACTGGCCACACGTCCCGTCGGGCGTCTGCTCTGGAAGTACAGCCTCCCCTCCGTGGTGGGCATGCTCGTCATGGCACTCTACAACGTCGTCGACCGCATCTTCATCGGCCAGGTCGTCGGACCCGAAGCCATAGCCGGCCTCGCCCTCACATTTCCGCTCATGAATATCACCACTGCCATAGGTGTGCTCGTGGGCGTAGGCTCATCATCTCGCGTGAGCATCCTCTTCGGCAAGGGCGACCGGCCCCGAGCCGCCCTCATGCTCGGCAATGCCATGACACTCACGCTCATCAACGCCTCAGTATACATAGCTTGCTTCGCCATCTGGATCGACCCCATACTCCGTGCTTTCGGCGCCGGCGACACCACTCTGCCCTATGCCCGCGAATACATGCTGTGGGTGCTCCCGGGCCTGCTGCTCACCAACATAGCATTCGGCTTCAACAACCTCATGCGAGCCTCAGGCTATCCCGGCAAAGCCATGGCCACAATGCTCATAGGCGCCATCACCAATGTGGTGCTCGACGCAGTGCTCGTGCTCGGATTCGACATGGGCATGCCCGGCGCAGCCATAGCCACCGACATAGCCATGGCCGTATCGGCCGCCTACGTCATGGCACACTTCTTCAAGAAATCATCATCGCTGCATTTTCAGCGCGGCACCTTCTCTCTGCGCGCCGACGTCATCGGAGAGATAGTATCCATTGGCGCCGCTCCCGCCCTTGTCAATGCCGCATCATGCGCCATCAACGCCATGGTCAACCGCACCCTGGTGCAATTCGGCACCGATCTCGATATCGGAGCCGTAGGCGTATTCGTCACATACAGCTCACTGATAGTCACCACCATACTCGGCATCTGCATGGGCCTTCAGCCCATCGTAGGCTACAATTACGGAGCCGGCCAGACACACCGCCTACGCCGGGCCTACACCCTGGCAGTGCTCTGTGCCTCCATCATATGCATCATCGGCATGGCCGGCGCACAGCTCGTGCCCGACCTCATAGCCCGCGCGTTCACCAAAGACACCTACCTCATACAAGTCACCGACCGCTGCCTGCGCATCGCCATGAGTGCATTTGCCGTAGTAGGCTTCCAGATAGTATCCACCACACTATTCCAGAGCATCGGAGCATCCGGCAAAGCCATATTCCTCAGCCTCACCCGCCAGGTCATATTCCTGCTCCCCCTGCTCTACTGGCTTCCCGAGTGGCGCGGCACCGACGGAGTATGGATGTCATTTCCCACCTCCGACATCCTTGCCACCCTCGTAACAGCCTGCATGGTATGGTGGCAACTCCGCACCACCATAAAACCCCAACCCCATCAGCCAACCACCGTATAACGTAAACACCATAAAACCATAAACTGAAAATTCCACGGTTTTCTGGTCTAAATTTGCGTCAGAGCGCCGGGACGGCGCGAGATTGTGGTAAACCCCGCCTTCAGGTGGGGCCAGAGACATACACATCACTCTGAGGTTCGGAGAACCGATGTTGTGCCCCATACTCAAACGACCTTATAGTTTTATGGGTTTATAGTCTTTTTTATAAGGCGTCAGCCAATTGAAAATTGAAAATTCGCCACCGCGCGTGCGTGCGTGCCGGAGGCTATAGTACATGACATTTTTTAGGCAGAATCTATCCAAGAACAAAC
>CANSGE010000134.1 GCA_947646295.1 uncultured Bacteroidales bacterium | reverse complement strand
ACCATCAAGTTCGGCAATGAGTCCGTCGATGAGGTCGCTGCGCCGGCGGCGTGAGGCCACCGAGTAAAAATCGCAGTATACGCATTTGCTGTGGCAGAAAGGTATATGTATGTACAGACCCGCGCTCATTGATTGACGTGCTCTTTGGGTAACTTACGGCCACACATATTGGCGAATGTGCAGTAGCGGCAGGAGTCATTTTTTTCGGCTTGACTGAAAGGAGTGGTGTCGTCGAAAATTTTCTTGACCAGTTCGTTGAGTCTTGGTCGGAAAATCTCGGACAAAGCCGGAAATGGCTCCATGGTCTTGCGGCGGAAAGTGAGCGGATTGATGCGTCCCTGGCTCATGATTTCGCGCAAAAGATGCAATTTTGGCTCTATCACGACATCTTTTTGGCATAGATCAGCGTATGCCTCACAATAAAGCAGGAGCTGGAAGACGGCCTGATAGTCGTGTTCGCCGTTGAAGAGTATCGAGGTGTCTTCGCCGGCGGTGCGCTTGTCTTTGCCGGTCTTATAGTCAATGAAACGGTAGTAGCCCGTGGCCGGATCGCGGTCGATGCGGTCGATCTGCATCCTGAAATTGATGGTCAGGCCGGGCGCGATCTCCCAGGGCTCGCATACGTCGTATTCGCCGTCGATGTATTCAAACCCGGGGCGGCAATATGTAAGCTTTTCCGTCTCAAGCATGCCACGCACTTCTTCCTCAAGGGTGGCGGTCATGAGTCGTCCCTCGGCATCAAGCTCATCTTCAGTGGCCGGCGCATCCTCACGCTTGAATTTCACCTCGGCATATGCTTCCAAGATAGCTTTGCGCACTGCATCGCCGGCCAGAAGCTCCTCTATCACATCGGCTGTGATGATTTTATTCTTCCATGGGGCATACAGATGCTTCATGGCATGGTGGAAGATATCACCGAGTGCTGCCGGGCCGAGGTAATTGACTGGCTCGTCGTCAGTACGGTATCCGCATACATATTCGAGATAGAATGCCAGCGGACAACTCATGTATTTTTTGAGCGCGGAGGCCGATATCTTGGCTCCCCCGGGTCTTTTAAAGCGCTCAAGGCGAGCAAGCACCTCAGCGGTTTTTTCGATAGTGATTTCTCGGCGTAACGGAGTGCTTGCATCGAGGTCAAGCTGCTGTGCTGTGATGGAGGTGCCATCAGGCAGCTCACCGGCATTATATATCAGCTGGGTGACGAAACGCGACATCTCGCCCGCGCCTTTCGATGCTCCGCGGGAGTCGTAGATCAGAGTCACGTCCGACGCACGGCACAGACTGCGGTAGAAGTAGTAGGCCATGGTGTTCTGCGGGCGTTCGATGGGTGGCAGTCCATAGCCCCGGCGAAGGGCATTGGGTATCATCGTGCGCACATTTTGCTTCGAGGGGAAAGTGCGCTCGTTCATTGACAGGTATATAATATGGTCAAAGTCGAGAGCACGAGTCTCGAGCACGCCCATCACCTGCACCCCTCGCAATGGTGTACCTTCCACACGCAGGGTGCCAGTGGAGAGCAGGCGCTCGAAGAATGTGAAAAGTGTGTTTCGCCCGGGTGCTATGCCGTATATTTCAATGAGACGGCGCAAGTCTGTGAGACGTTCGCTCAGCGCGTCGAGATTCTGTATTTCGATGGCTTCGGCGGCTTCCTGAGCTGAAATGTTTTCGGTGAGGGCTTCGCGCATCCCTGACAGCATCCCGGTGAGGTAAGCATACACCTCGGGCCATCCGGCGTCGGGCGCGAGTGGCCGGAATATGAAGGCAAGCCGGGGTACTGTTTCGATAATTTCAGCTGCATCAATATTGTATAAAGACTGTGTCATGATACGGAGGCGCAGGGCATCGGAACTTTCTGCAGAAATAAGGCGTATATGCGGATGTGACAGCACGTCGATGATGTCGGCGTAGAAAAACATCAGCCGTCCTTTGCGTCGGCGGGCATGGCTCTGCATGGCTATGACCGAGCGCAGCAGGGTGGCGAATGACGTCCCCGTCCAGGGTAATTGCATACTTACGTTCACCGCAGGTATATCCGGGGGTAATGCGAGCAGGAGCGGAGTGAGCAGCTCGGGAGCCGGAAGTATAATGGCGGTCGAGAGGCCGCCGTCGGCGTTCAGTGAGCCTGATTTGAAGAGGCGCGTAACGACCTCGGCAGCCTGCTTGGCCTGGGCGACAGCGGATGGCACACCGATGATGTCGATAGTGCGTTTTGGAGCCGGCGACGGGGCTGTGAAATCTCCCGGTGCGGGATACCGCCGGGCCAGGCGGTCCATCTCGTCGACGCCCGGGAATTCTTTGTCGGCAATGTCGCCGAGGGCTGCAGTATCCCAATAAAAATATGCTGCGCCGCCCTCTTTCAGGCGGTCGAGCAGTTTCATCTGAGCGCTTGTGATGGAGGAGAGCCCTACGAAATGAAATTTCGGATAGGTCTCACGTATGTCATTCAGCGGAGTCTTTTCCAGATTGGTGATAGCATCACGTACCCTCATACCGGCAGTGGCGAGGCGGCGGCTACGCAGAAATCCGGTAAATTCGCTATACAGCTCAGCGAGCACTTCGTAGAGCGCGATGAAACGGCCGCGTGTCGATTCGGGGTCGGGTATATGGTCGTCCTTGCCCATGGTGTGCAGCCAGAAGCGGTCAATCTCATCGGAGCCGTTGAGCAGTTGTGACGTATCACCCCAAAGGTTGCGTACGGCATCTTTCTGGTCATCGGAAAGGAAATCGGAACGTATCTCGTTGTGACGGCGAAGATTTGTGTAGAGCTGGGTAGCAGACGCAAGTGACTGGTCGATTTCATCGAAATCCGACAATACCACTTCTCCCCAGAATACGAAGCGATCGAAGTATTCCGGCTCGATTTCGCGCCCCCGGCGCGCCATCACACGCCTATAGCAATCGAAGAGCGCAATGATAGCCTCCCAACGGTCAATTTTCTCCAGCCCGGGACTGAATTTTTCAATCAGGGCTTGAAGAGTGATGACTCGGGGCATGAACATGGGCGTCGATTTGGCCCGGCGTTGAAGATAGAGACGCAGAAACATCGCCGAACGCTTGTTGGGACATACCACAAAACTCCCGGCAAGTTCATTGCGGGCAAGCTCCGAGGCGACTCTCTGTAAAAACCTTTCTGAACTCATAGTACAAAATTACGCAAATTTGAAGTAGCATAAAATTTTTTGCAGGGAAAAATTTGGACTGTAAAAATATTGTATTACCTTTGCAGTGTCATAATGTCTTATGACACTAATACACTAATACACTAAGACACTATTATGCTTGAACTCGAAAATCTTTCATTCCGTTACAGTCGTCGCAAGCCCCTGACGCTCGACGATTTCTCACTCTCTCTCGCAGCAGGAGGAGTGTACGGCTTGCTTGGCCCAAACGGAGCCGGCAAATCGACCTTGCTCCAGCTCATCGCAGGAATGCTTACCCCCGAACGTGGCTGCGCTAAATTATATGGCGTGGATACGCGCCGCAGGCTGCCCGAGACGATGGCGCAACTATTTCTCGTGCCTGAGGAATTCAGTCTTCCGCCGGTAAGCCTCCATGATTATATCCGGCTGAATGCACGCTTCTATCCCAGATTCAGTGCTGACGATCTCAAGAAATACCTTGAGATTTTTGACCTCGACGCCGATCTGCGCCTCAACGCACTCTCGATGGGGCAGAAGAAGAAAGTATTCATGTGCTTCGCAATGTCGTGCAATACACCTCTGCTGCTCATGGATGAGCCGACCAACGGTCTTGACATCCCGGGCAAAAGTGCCTTCAGGCGCTTTGTGGCACAGAGCCTCACTGACGACCGCCTCTTTATCATTTCCACTCATCAGGTGCGTGATATCGAGCAACTCCTTGATCACATCCTGATAATGAACACTCGCAAGATAGTGCTCGACCGCGGCGTGGCTGATATCCAGCGCCGTCTGAAATTCATGAGTCAGCTGTCATCACAGCCGGCCGAAGCTCTCTACGCGATGAAAAATGTGCTCGGAATCGACGCTATATTACCCAACACGGATGGAGATGACACGGATATCAATCTTGAACTTCTCTTCAATTTCGCTCTGGAGCATCCTGACCTCCTTACCGAAATCTTCTCCGAACCAGCCAAAACCCTCTGATATGTCTGCAATCTTAACAAACCAAACGTTTTCGTTCGCGCGCTACCGCGCTTATCTGGCGGCCTACTATAATTGCAACCGCAAGCGGCTGCTGCTTTCCTGGGGGCTGCTTTTCATAGCATGTATGCTCTTCGCCGTCTTGCCCGCAATCGCTACTGGTCCGCAAGAGGGCAACGTGATGTATCCGCCGTCGCTTTTCAACGATGTCGAAGAGGAGACGATAGCCTTTCTGGCGATTTTCATAATTTTCTCCAGCCTATGCGGTAGTCAGATGTACAGCGCCGTCAGCTCTCGCAACGACCGCAGCACGACACTTACTCTCCCGGTATCTGATGCCGAAAAATTCTGGGTGTATTTCACAGTATATGTCGTGGGATATTTCGCAGCCTTCTATATCAGCGCGTGGGTGACCGACCTTATCCGTGTGGCAGCTATGAAAATGATATATGCCGAGCCTGGAGTGTTGAATCATATTGATGCAGCCGGTTTATTCGGATTTCATGTGCCGCAGCCTGAGGGATATGCCATCAATCAGATGGGCACTTCGATCGGCGTATATGGATTGACGCTGATTCTGATCTCGACATTCGCTCTCGGTACGCTGCTTTGGGAGAGGTATTCGTATGTGAAGACCTGCTGTGCGCTTGCCCTTTTGCTCACCGCACTTGGATGGATAGCTTACGGGGGCTTCAAGCTGTGGCTGTCGGGCGATGATATCAGTGCGCGTTGCAGTATAGAATCTCAGGACACACGCCTTGTGATTGCCGCGGTACTGTTTGCTGCCATAAGCGCGGGTATTTTCGCACTCGGATACCGTCGCATGAAAGAAGTGGAAACAATTTACAGATGGTAAACTATGTTTGACGAAAGTAACAAGGCAATCTATCTGCAAATCGCACAGAAAATTAGTGACGATATACTGCGCGGCGACCTGAGGCCTGGCGAGCGAATGCTTTCCGTCAGGGAGTACGCGGCGTCGGCTGAGGTGAACGTCAACACGGTCAACCGAGCTTACGACTATCTCTCGGCGCAGGGGATAGTGTACAATAAGCGTGGTGTAGGCTATTTTGTGGCCGATGACGCTTTCGATAAAGTCAAAAAGACGGCTACGGATACATTTATTAATAAGGATATGAAGCAGGTGTTCGATAAATTGATATTGCTCGGATTTTCGCCTGAAGATCTCAGAGCTTGCTATCAACTGTACATCGCTACAAAAACATTGGAAAAATGAAAAAGTCAACATATATCATCATCGGAGGCGTGGTCTTTCTTGCGGTTTTCACATTCATGTTTCCGCTGATATTTTTCACTGACAAAGGGGGCCCCACATTGACCCTTGCAGGAGACGAAACCTCGATATCACTTTCAGACATTGATGGAATAGAGCTGAAAGTCGATGCCAATTTCCATACCCACAGCTGGAACGAAAGACCGTATCTCGAAGTGCGCGAGGATAGCACGCTGGCATCTCCCCGCATGACGATGGACAGCAATTGGGCGGCCAACATGGTCGTAAATCATACCGGTACAAAATTGAGCATTACAGTGGATATGAAGAATCTCAGTCGCGGGGGAGCCAGCGTTTATATCGATTCGGCTGCTATGTGCTGTGGTGTGCTCGAAGTACCTGCCATGGAGCGTTTTTCCATCGATAGTGAAGATTTCGGTGTGAATTGTTCAGGTATACATCTTGCATCGCTCCATCTCGGGCAGATAAGAAGCGTAAATCTGACCGATTGCCGTATCGACAGTGTATCGGTAGAGGATCACAGGGAAAGCTATGGACCGAATTCAATATTTGGTACTTATGGCGAAACGGTGGTAGGCAATATGGAGACACATCTTATGGAGATGATAATCCAAGCAGACGAGACGGGCCGTATCGAAGTACTGAATGTCGCCCCGACATCATCGAATTACCGGCTGAATTTGTCGAGCGCCAACATTGATACCTTACGATATGATGCGAGCGGTTTCCGCTATCCCAACAGCTCTATTTCCATTGAACTGGGCCGACCGATCAAATCGTTGGAATAATCAGAGACAAGAGTCGCCACTGTAGCTCTGATATAATAAAAAAGTGACCCGCCGGCAGTCTTCGGAACACCGGCAGGTTATGTCTTAATTAGAAAGATTCTTATTTGTGTTCTATCACATAGGTGACAGATAAAAGCGCATTACGATAGAGAGCAGCCTCATTAATAAGAAAGTCATTTAAGTCAGCATCGCCACAATCGAAATATGAAATGGTGTCTCCAATTTGGAGGCGTCGCACACTACAAGTCCGCTCGAATTCTTCGCGAGTCATTTTCAGTTAACCATCATTTTACGGACGGTCTCATACGAACGACGTATTTCCGCGCGTTTTTCGGCAGAGACTTTCGGCGGATTTTGCATGCGCCGTTCGAAGCGTCGGGCATCATCACCGAATAATATAGGGGTTTCTTTAATAGGTCTTGCCATACTGCTGTCTT
>CANSGE010000133.1 GCA_947646295.1 uncultured Bacteroidales bacterium | reverse complement strand
ACTGCACCATGCGGCGTATCTGCCGGTAGAGCGGCTCCGAATACATTCGGATCACTTCACCGAAGGCCTCACGCTGCTGCTTGGGGTCGCGCAGACGTGTGATCAGTTCGTCGGATGGGTTTGGCAGTTCAGCCATGGGCGGATTGAGAATATATGCTTGTTTCGCTTACAAATTTACGTAAAAATAATCGGACTATCCAATTATATCATATTTTTTAAGACAAATGCTGAGCTTATTTTCGTCTTTTAACAATGAAATAATTGTGTTTATTAAGCGGGAATGAAAAAAAATCTTTAATTTTACACTATATTTGACCTACCGACATGAATCCACAGAATATCCTCATAGAAAATTACGACTATCCGCTGCCCGATGAGCGCATCGCCAAACATCCTCTCAAGGAGCGTGACCGCTGCAAATTACTCGTGGCCGACCGTGCCGGGGCGATGTCGCAGCATATTTTCACGGAGCTGCCTGACCTCCTGCCCCAGGGTGCAATACTCATATATAATAATACGCGCGTGATAAATGCGCGTCTGCGCCTGCGTAAAGAGTCGGGCGCGCAGATCGAGATTTTTTGTCTCGAACCGATAGCGCCGGCCGACTATGCGCAGAATTTCGCAGCTACAGAGTCGTGCTCCTGGAATTGCCTGGTAGGCAACAGCAAGCGCTGGAAATCCGGCCCGCTCGTCACTGAGGTGAGAGTAGGGGATGCGACATCTGTGCTCACGGCCGAACGCATCGCTGTGAACGACAACAGTTCCGACATACGTTTCACATGGACCGGCGGACACTCCTTTGCGGAAATCATCCAGGCTGTGGGCGAAATCCCCATCCCGCCATATCTCAATCGCTCCACGGAGCCTGACGACAGCGTGGACTATCAGACCGTATACAGTCATATCGACGGCTCGGTAGCCGCTCCTACGGCCGGATTGCATTTTACAGATGCAGTGCTCTCCGACATCGATCGTCATGGCATACGCCGCTGCGAGGTCACGCTCCACGTGGGGGCCGGGACATTCAAGCCCGTGAAATCCGATTCTATCGGTGAGCACGATATGCACAGCGAATTTATATCTGTGTCGCGCGAAACGATAGCAGCTCTTGCAGCTGCCGAGGGACCTGTGATAGCCGTTGGCACCACCTCGGTGCGCACTCTTGAGAGTCTGTATCAGATCGGCTGTCTCATCTCGCAGGACCTCTGGACGGGAGAAGTGCCGCAGTGGTATCCCTATGCCGAGTCGCATCCCGGACTTACGGTGAAGGAGTCGCTCACCCGGCTGCTTGAATATATGGCCTCCGAGGATATTGATGTGCTCACGGCCTCGACCCGGATAATCATTGCTCCCGGCTATGAATATAAGATCGTGGACGGGATGGTGACGAATTTCCATCAGCCCCGCTCGACCTTGCTCCTGCTTGTATCGGCCTTTTTAGGCGAGGATCGCTGGAGGCCGGTGTACGACTATGCCCTGGCTCACGATTTCCGCTTTCTGAGCTACGGCGATGCCTGCCTGTTTCTGAAATAGGAAAAAGATATAAAATCAACGACCCCGACACTGAGTCAGTGCCGGGGTCGTCCGCAGAATTATATAACATTCAACCATAAAGGTTCCTATTTCTCTACACTCACGCGCGCCGAGGCGTAGACGTTGAGCTGCAGAGTGTTGGCAATCTGCTTTATAGCTGCCGCAGCCTTGACGGATATACCGTTTTCATCGAGGCGCGGAGAATATGCTGCTATGGCACCGAAGCCCGGCATGATGGCGAGGATATAGCCGCCGAAGCCGCGTTTGGCAGGCACGCCTACTTCCATCATCCAGCGTTTTTTGCTGTGGTGCGGGCCATTGATTACAACCATGGATACGATCGAAGCTGCGATTTTGCCGTCGAAAGCTATCTGACCGTTCGAGGGGTTGACACCGTCGGCTGCCACGGTAGCGCCATAGTTGGCGAGCTGACGCGCAGTAGCCTGCAGGCAGATCAGTTTTGTATATGTATCTAGAGCTATTTCAGTGTCGTCGCAGAGCTTGAAGCCTGCGTCGGCGATTTTACCGGCGGCATTTTCGTCCTTCTGATCCTTGCGCAGGCGTTCGTATCGCTGGACATCGAGGGTCGGAGCCGATCCCATCATGTTTATCATATTATTGATGAGGATGTCCCATTTTCCGTCGGAGTCGTTCTGCGGACTTACGGCGCTCACGGCACGCAGGCCGTGCGAGCTGACGCCCACCTGAGGCTTCTCGCCCTTGCATTTGTGGCATCCGAAGCCGAAGAGTTTCACGATGTCTTCGGTCGATTTCTGGCTGAGCAGCACTGATGCGGTGCCGATCTTGGCGATACTGCCCATAGGTGCGAGCACCTGGGTGTCACCGTGATTGACGGTGCGGCCATCGGTAAGCATCACGCTGATGCCGAAGAGATTTTCGTCGACGCCCTGAAGATAGTCGGGCACCTGGCCTTCGTGTATACTTTTATTGTTTTCGTAAGCTTCTTTTACGGCCTTTTCGAGATCGGCCATTGAGATTTTTCTTTCCATAGTCGTAATGGTGTTTTTATAGTTCGTTTGACTATAGAATAAACACTCAATGGCCGTCAAAGTTTTCGGAAAGGATACTTAAACTTCTTTAAAGATGATGCTTTCGAGCTGGGCGGCGGCGTGTTTGGTGTCGACTTTAGTAATCACGTCGGTCACGGTGTGATCCTTGTCGGTGATGAAAGTGGTGCGCAGCGTGCCCATATATGTACGCCCGGCCATCTTCTTCTCGGCCCACACGCCGAATGCCTGATTGACTTCGGTGTCGGTATCGCTCAGCAGGATGAACGGCAAGGTATACTTTTCGGCAAATTTGAGATGGCTCTTGCCTGAATCCTTGCTGATGCCGATCACCTCGTAGCCGGCTTCGCGGAGCTTTTCGTATCCATCGCGTATCGAGCATGCCTCGGCGGTACAGCCGGGGGTATTGTCTTTCGGATAAAAATAGATGATGAGAGCTTTGCCGGCGAAGTCGTCGGCAAACACTTTATTTCCGTAGGCATCCGTTCCGAGGTATGCCGGGATTTTCTGTCCTTTTTCTATCATTGTTTTGTGAGTGTATAGTTGAGGTCACTGCTTACGGCCGGCGTAAGTGATGAAGATACCATGGTGATGGTAGAGTCGGAGTCGATCACGAAATAGAGGGAATTTGCATCCGATGTATCGTTTTCGGGCACAAGCTTGATATATTTCTGAGTGGCCGACTGGGGTGTGCCGGTGAGCACCTGGAAATCGCCGGTGGTGCGGAATGTGAGCGAATCGCTGCCCGACTCGCGCGTCGCGCCTCCCGAAAGATATACTTCGGCAAGCTTGAAATCACCCTCCGAGCCGTCATCGTCATAGTCGAGCGTGAGGATATAGCGCACGCCTTCGGCATCAGCTGCCGGAAGGATGCCGGAGTAGGTCACTGCATGAGACTCTGCGGAGGCAGATGTTTCGGAGGAGTCTTTGTGTGAGGTGGAGCAGGCGGAGAGAAGCATCGAAGCTCCGAAAATGAGATATAATGTCTTCATAATTCAAAAGTTTTCTTGTTTGGTCATACAATAGAACAATGAATGACTCTGATATGTTCTTAAATCATGAAAAAAACTGTTACGCCCGGCGCGGCAGGCGCACCCACCGCGATTGACTATATCAAAGGTAATACTTTTATTTTGATTGCGACGATATTTTTCGGCGCAAATATTCCGGTGGTGAAATTTCTCATACCGGAGTGGATGAGTTCGACTGATGTGACTCTGGTGCGTCTCGCCGGAGGATGCCTCATGATGTGGCTTGCGTCGGTCTTCATCAAGACGTCGCCCATCGCCCGCGGCGACATGAAACGCATCGCCTTCGGGGGCGGGCTCGGGGTATTCGCTTTCATGTATCTTTTCAATCTCTCGCTCAAATACGGCGATCCGATCGATATATCGATCATCATGACGCTGCCTCCGGTGATGATATTCGTCTACGATTTCATATTCCGCCACCAGCGGCGTTCGGCGGGTGAATACTTCGGAGTGGTGCTCGGACTTCTCGGGGCGGCGCTTGTGATACTCCTGCAGCGCGGCTCAGGGGCAGCCACGCACCACAATCTTACGGGCGATCTTCTGGCGCTGGCCTCGGCCGCCTGCTATTCCTTTTATCTCATCGTGATCGAAAAGACTTCGCACAAATACCGCCCGGTTTCGTATCTGCGTTGGGTCTTCCTTTTCGCCTGCATACCGGCTCTGGTGCTTGTGCCGGGATTTGTGCATGCTCCGATACTCGCCTCGGGTGCAGCGGCCGAGTGGGGCTACGTGGCTTTCATCGTGCTTTGCCCCACCTTTCTGTCGTATATACTCATTTCGCCTGCCACAAAGCTCATCGGCAGTGTCGTGTCGATATATCAGTATCTTGTACCCGTGTTCGCCACTATAGGCTCCGTAATGATGCATCTGGCGCATCTCCATATCGTGCAAGCTGTGGCCATGGCGGCGATCATAGCCGGAATGCTGATAACAGAAATCGCCAAGCGACGGCGCAACCGTCAGTAGTCGGGATTGTCTTACGATGATTTCCGCTTTTTTTGTATGGGAAGCTGATGCTGAAAACCAGCTAGTTATGAAATTTGCAATACAAAAAAATATAATTATACCAATTTTACTTGACAAATAACATTTTGTGTATTATCTTTGCAACCGAAATCAATTCAAAATACGTCTGAAATTATGATTATAAAATTCCCAGAAAGCATTGCAAAAGCTCTTGCAGTAGTCGATCCGGCACTTGCGGGCGAAGTTTATCAGGCCATTATGGCCTATGCGTTTGATGGCACAGAGCCATCCGATCTGACATCGACGGCCGAGGCACTGTTTATCCTCGCTAAAGAGATGATACGCCCCGCGGCGTCGCGTCCTGAAGCGCGCAAGTCAAAGCCAATGGCGGAGCCGCAATCACCACAACAAATTGATATAGAACCCGCGCGCGTAGCCGGACAGCCGTCTGGGCGCCCGAGAGGACCTGAGCCCATCGTTGAGGATGGGGCATTTATGATCTATGACCTGCACATGGGCTGTGGATATGGAGATGAGGAGGAGGACGTCAGTGACGGCGAGACTCCGCAACCTTGGTATTGTGACGACTGAATAGCTCGCGGGCCGCCCGCGCAAACGCTCCGGCGTGAGGGTTTGAGCTGTCGTCGGGATACACGAGGCGGAAGTTCACGTTGCCGGAAGCAGGTTCGGTGAATACGAGCCGATATTCTGCCCGGTCAATGTTCACATGGCCCTCTTCGTCTCTGAGAAGTTTTACGCGGAGCATTGCGCCGCCGCGGGTGTCGCGGGTACGCATATTGGAGATGAAATTACCGAGCGAGTACACCACAAGCCGGTTGTCGGCCAGGCGCATGGGCTGCACCACATGCGGGTGACCTCCGATCACAAGCTCCACACCCAGCTCGTCGGATAGAAAGCGGGCGAGCGATTCCTGCGAAGCGTGCGGCAGCAATTGATACTCAATGCCCCAGTGTATGCAGGCCGCTATGATTTCAGCACCGGAGCTGCGCAGTGCCGCGACATCTGCCCGGATTTTATCGCGGTCGATATAGTCGACCACCACTTCCGCACCGGGACGTATACCGTTAGTACCGTAAGTATAGTTGACGAAGCCTACTTTTATGCCGGAAATATCGCGTACAAAGGGGAGCACGGAGTCGCGCTCAGCGGTGCAGCCATACGTGCCGATATGGTCGAGCCGGCGGCTGTCAAGGGCTGAGAGGGTGGCGAGCAGTCCGCGGTCACGGCGGTCGAGGGTGTGATTGTTGGCCGTCAGAAAGAGGTCGAAGCCGGCATCCGCCAGTGCGTCTATGTAGCTCTCGGGAGCGTTGAAACAAGGATAGCCGGAAAAATGCTGCGCCGACGATACCGGGGTCTCAAGATTGACCACAGCATAATCGGCGCCTGCAATATAGGGCTTTACCGCTTCGAAGTATTCCGAGAAGTCGTACGTGCCATCGCTTTGCCGGGCAGCATCGAGCTGGGCCTGATGCATCATGGCATCACCGGCAAACACTATCTCTGCTTCGTCTTGCCCGAAAAGCAGCGAGAGCAGCGATATGACACCGACGACAAAGGCTGACATCGGGCCTTAGTTTTTCGGATAAATCGTATGGAGAGCGGCCTGGAGCGTATTCTGCATGAGGGAGACGATGGTCATGGGGCCTACTCCACCGGGGACGGGAGTGATGTAGGAGCACTTGGGGGCCACGTTTTCAAAGTCGACATCGCCGCTCAGGCGGAAGCCTGACTTGCGTGAGCTGTCAGGCACGCGTGTGGTGCCGACGTCGATGATGGTGACACCGTCTTTCACCATATCGGCTGTGACAAAGCCGGGCTTGCCAAGGGCTGCCACGAGAATATCCGCGCGACGTGTCACCTCGGCGAGATTGTCAGTGGCGCTGTGGCATACGGTGACAGTGGCATCTACGCCGCGTTGCATCATCAGAGCGGCCAGAGGCTTGCCCACGATGTTGCTGCGGCCTATGATCACACATTCCTTGCCCCGGGTAGGGATACCGTAGCGTTTGAGCAGCTCTACGATACCG
>CANSGE010000132.1 GCA_947646295.1 uncultured Bacteroidales bacterium | reverse complement strand
TGATTGCTCGGGTCACGCACCGTCAGCCCGATGTGCCCGTGCATCTTTTTGATCTCAATACCAAGCTTGTGCTCGCTACCTCTGTGGGCTTGCTCGTATTCTGCTCGGCTGCATTTTTTGTGTGCGAGTACAATAATACTCTCTCCGGGATGTCGCTGTGGCAAAAAGTGGTGCAAAGCGTTTTCAATTCTCTGATACCACGCAGTGCCGGCTTCGCCTCGGTCAATCCGGCATCGTTTCTCAATATCACTATGCTCCTGATAGTGGTGCAGATGTGGATTGGAGGCGCATCGCAGTCGCTCGGCGGAGGTATCAAGGTCAATACGGTGGCGGTGGTCGCGCTGAATGTACGGTCGATAGTCACCGGCCGACGCCGCGCCTGGGCCTACGACCGCGCTCTGTCCATAGCATCTGTACGGCGTGCCAATGCCGTGGTGGCGTTGGCTATGGCAGCTTTCATACTATTCATGGCCATCGAATTGCTTCTTGAACCGCAGCTGGGACTCAAGGAGTTGACTTTTGAGGTAACGTCAGCGCTATTTACGGTAGGCTCGTCGCTCGGTATCACTCCGCAGCTGGGTGCGGCATCGAAAATCACGCTCTGCGTGGCTATGTTTCTTGGACGCGTGGGCTTGATCTCGCTGCTGTCGGGCATATGTATGTCGCATCGTGATATGTCGGGACACTTCCCGGAAGAAAACGTAATCATAAACTAAGCAATATGAGATATCTTGTAATCGGACTCGGAATATACGGCGCCAACCTTGCGCGCGATCTTGCTTCGATGGGGCATGAGGTCATCGGTGCCGATGCCTCACGTGCCACTGTTGATGCCATCAAGGATTATATCACTACCGCCTATGTGATTGATACTACTGAGGAATCGGCGCTCGGGGTGCTGCCTCTTCGCAATGTCGACCTCGTGATAGTGGCGATCGGCGAAAATTTCGGAGCATCTGTCAAGACTGTGGCCCTGCTGAAAAAGGCAGGGGTGAAGAATATCTATGCCCGTGCGATTGATCCGTTGCATGAGTCGATTCTCGAGAGTTTCAATGTGGCGCGTATTCTGCGGCCTGAGCAGCGTGCCGCTGTCGATCTTACACGTGAGATGGCTTTGGGCGCCGAGGTGGAGTCGCTCGCAATCAATGATGATTATACGGTGGTACGGTTTGCTGTGCCGGACTTTTTCGTGGGATTGCTCTACAAAGACCTTGATTTCGAACGCGAATACAAGCTGCGTCTCGTGGCGGCCTTTCGCCCGACGGAATCAATCAATGTGCTCGGTATGAAACATATCGAGCCGAAGCTGATCGATCTGTCAGCTAATCCACGTGTGGAGGAGGGTGATATACTCACCGTTTTCGGAAGCAAAGCCGGATTCAAGAATTTATATAAGAAAGGCTGAGCGGCGGGGATATATAAAAAGCCTCCGGAAAGTCCGGAGGCTGCGTGCCCGAAGCGGGACTCGAACCCGCACAGCCGCAATGGCCAAGGGATTTTAAGTCCCTCGTGTCTACCATTCCACCATTCGGGCGACGGCTTGTGAGCGCAAAGTTAGCAATTTTATTCCATCTTGCAAAAAATTGCGCGCGTTTTTAAGCAAGCTATTATTCTGCATCGGCCGGCCCAAGCAGGAGTATGCCTCCGGTGTTGGGATCAAGGCGCAGCATTGATGGCGCTTTCTTGTCAGTGAAAAGAGCCGGATCCAGGCCGAAGGTTACGCCAAGCTGGGCGAGCGCTACGTCCTGCGACGCGATTGTGCGTCCGTCGTATTTTAATGTTACGCGCGCGCGCCCGGGTATATTATATGCAAATCCACCTTTAGGGAAGCGCTTCACTTCGCCTTTTTCGTTGACGGGAAGCGCGCCCAGCTCGATCACGTCCACTGAGATTGTGAGGGGAGCGCCTGAAAGATTGTCGGCATCGATGAGGCCGTCGAACGGAGAGATGCGGGCGATCACTTCATCGGCAAGTCCGAGCGAGTCGGGCCGCACCGATATTGTACTGACGTCGGTCCAATGTTGTTCGGTACCGGCAAACATAGCTGTGAGTGCTTCTTCCTGGCGGGCGAGGTTATCGAGCACAAGCTGCATTGCCTGGCCGTCTGTCGGAGGGTTGTCGGATTGACCCGAGAGGAGATCGGAGCGCATCTCGCGGAGCTCGAATATACGTTGAGCCGCGAGTTCTGCCCGCTTTGAAGTCGATGAGCTGCGTATCATATCCTGCGTCATGGCCTGACGGGCGGCTTCAGTCTCGAGGATTGTAGGTTGGGCGGCCTGTGCTTCCGGCAGCTCTGCGTATGTGATTTCGGCCGGGATTTCAGTGTTGAGGGTCAGCGGCAGTCCATCTGAAGTGAGGAGCATATAGGGAGTGGAGCCGCTTTTGAATTGTACGGTCCAGCGGTTGTCGGGGTCAGGTACACCGCACGGATTGATTGTGACCGATTTGATGCGCACTTCGGCTGATGGCGAGGTGATGGCATTGTCGATGCCGAGGTGCCGTCGTGCGTAATTGCTGAATTCGCCGGGCGCCTTTTTGATATGTTCGGTCTCTACGGCTATGCGCAGCTCGGTGACGGGCAGAGAGTAGATGAGTCCGTATTCATTGGACTTGGCTGCGCTCAACCGCTGTGTCGTCTGAGCGGCTGCTGAGAGCGAGAGTGCTGCTGTGGCGAGGAAGAGGATAGGATATTTCATTTCGTGGAGGTATTTATTCGTTGATTGATTTTATGGCACGGCCTATGCAGTCGGCCACGTCGGTGGCCGTGGTGCCGTAAGTGCCGTGCTGCTGAGCTGCGAGTTCGCCGGCGAGCCCATGAATGTAAGGAGCGGCTATCGCTGCCAGCTCGGGGCGCATGCCCTGTGCGATGAATGCTGCGAGCAAGCCGGTGAGCACGTCGCCGGTGCCTCCGGTCGCGAGTGAGGGTGAGCCGGTAGGGTTGAAGTATACTTTGCCGTCGGGGCGCACGATGGCTGTGAAACGTCCCTTGAGCACGATGATGATATGCCGCTGCTGCGCTACATCAAGCGCTTTGAGCAATCTTGCGTACGACGATGGCTGCCGGCCGAACAGACGGTCAAATTCGCCGGGGTGGGGCGTGAGGACTGACATCACCGGTATATGGTTGAGCATCGACGGGCGGATGGCTATGCAGTTGAGCGCGTCGGCATCAAGCACGAGAGGACGGCTGTTGGCATTGGCTACCTTGAGAAAAGCGTCGAGAGCGTCGATGGTGGTGTCGGCGGTGCCCAAGCCCGGACCGATAGCCACAGCTTTATAGTCGCGGCGGAGATCTATCTGGGTGATCACTGCGTCGCCGGGGTCATTTTCATATAGAGCGCAGGGTACAGCAGTCTGCAATGCGAAGAAACCGCACTTTGGAGAGTGTACAGTCACCTTGCCGGCCCCGCCACGCAAAGCGCCGCGGGCTGCCAGTATTGCGGCGCCCATCATGCCGTAGCTGCCAGCAAATATCACCGCCGTACCATAGTCGGCCTTTGAAGCAAAGGGATCGCGCGGCTGCAGGAGCATGCGCACGTCTGATTTCTCGATCAAGCGATATTTCCATGGGGCGCGTTCGAGAGCCGAGGGGCTGAAGTCTACCGGGATTACTTTCCAGTTGCCGAGAAGTTCGGCATTCTCACGCATGAAGAATCCCACGCGAGGCATGCCGATGGCCAAAGTGAGCGTGGCGTGTATGATATTGCGGTTGATGAGACTTTCTGTCGAATCTGCCAGCAGCCCTGAAGGCACGTCGATGGCGATTACACGGGGAGCAGTCTCGTTGATGTAGCGTACGATGCTCTGATAGCCTCCCGACAGAGGAGTGGAGCGCTCAGTGCCGAAAATACCGTCGATTACGGTGACGTCGCCCTGCATGTCGGGCATGGCGAATTGCAGCCCGGTGACCTCCGTAAGTACTTCCTCTCCGCAGTCTTCGCGCAGACGGTCGCGGGCGGCCACACATTCGGACGAAGCTTTGTTGCCTCCGATATTGAATAGGAATACCTGCGGGTGAAATCCCTGCAGACACAGATGACGTGCGGTGGTGAGGGCATAAGCGCCGTTGAGGTCGGGGCCGGCGAATACTATCAGACGGTGGCCGGGCACGATATTGGTAATGATCTCCAGGGCGAGGCTCTCACCGATATTCTCGATGAGCTGGCGCTCGGTGATGCCCTGATCTTTCAGCGTGTACCGGCGTATGGCGTTTATCTCTTCTGATGAAAAAATTTTCATTGCTACAGTGCAGAATTATCAAGTTGCAAAGATACAAAAAATGAACGGAAAAAGCGTGCAAACATCGCGTTAACTATCTTTAAAATAGATGTGCTTTTATGTGGCACATCCTACATGATAAATTTGCATTGTAATAATAAAAACGAAAGAATCATGAATATCTCATCATCCGACACACTCTTTGCCAGCGTCACTCTCCGCGGACGCGAGATTTTCAATAAATGCCTCAGCGGCGTCAGCGCCGTATCGGAGGTGATATCCGACCTCCGGTCCGACCCTACAGTCGCCGGCTTGGTCACCCTGCGCCTCCGCAACAGCACCCAAGGCTGGACACGCACACAGATACTCTATCTCTGAACCCTATCTCAGTGCCCCTTGAGGGATGGGCCTGAGGGTAAGCAGGGTGAGAGAGTCGCGCTCGGTGACGCGGATAACTCCTGCGCGGGAGGGAAAGTGTCGATCGAGTGTGTTGTGGAGAAGTCTCTCTTCCGTATCCGAGTCGATGCTTATGAGGATATGCCGGATTGGAAAATCGGAGTCGCGAGTAGAATGACGGGCGGCGATCTGGCCGACATTGACCATCCGTGCGGTAAGAGTCTCTGTGGGGTCGATCTTCACATAAGGGTAGCTTTTTGTGCCTGTGACGCAATCAAAAATGCGGAAATCTGCAAAAAGTGCCTCAATGACAGCCGAGACATCGTCGTCGAGCCGCTTGCGTGCCTGCTGAATGGTCTCGGAGTCGACCGAGTAGTTACTGAAAGTGCGCATTAGGTCAATTCTATCGGTCAGACGATCGACATTGGTCGCGAAAAAGCTGTCGAGAAGTCCGACATCCTCAAGTGGGATGAACATCTCGCCTCCGCGGGCGTGCGGCGTCGAGATACTCCGGCGGTCGTCGTCCATCCATTGCCTCAGGTTGCTGATGTAGCTGGTGAGACGGTTGGAGGTCTTTTCGAGTTCGATTTTCAGATTGTGGAAATTGTCTATCCACATTCCTGCGACGTGGTATTTGAGTTGCTTTTCAAAGAGTTCCTGCCGTATCTGGTGCTCGACAATCGCGAGCTGTTGCATTTCTTCTTCCATATTGTGGTGTCTGCGTCGCTGGCGCGAAACTTTGTCAATCCACATTAGCGCCGTGGCCAAGACCGCAACGGCGCTCACGATGAGCGAACTTATTTTCACGTCGCGACCGGCGAAATCAAATTCAAAGCAGATCAGAGCTGTAGCTACAACGAGTAACAACGATATCCCGGTTGCTTTCAGACAGTTTTTGAGCAGACGTCTTTTGAAATTTTTGTAGTCGGGCACGAAATCGGAGTCGGCGGCCTGTCTTTCGAGCGAGATCTCAGTGAGCCGCGCGAGGCATTGGCTCTCAGCTTCTTTCCGCAGAGCTGAGCGTATCTGCGGCACACACAGCTGCTGCATCAGTGTGCTGTAGTAGCGGTAGTATTCCTCATACAGAGTCTGGTCATTGTTGAGAGTCAGCTTTACTTTATCGATGGTGTTGCGAATGACAGCCATATCGATTTCGTTCTGTGTGCCGGCCAGAGGGGCGACCATTTCCGGCGTCCGGTCATCAATGGCTCCCTGCTCGGTAGTCTCGGTGATAATGCAGCTGAAGATGTTGAAGTCGGGGTCGTCTATGTACGATGATGAGATGTAGCAATAACCTTTATCGCCAAATTCCTCGCCCCATGAATTGCGTACGATATAACTGCCGTTGCTTTCGGAATACCCTACGAGCACCATGGCGTGATTCTCGCATGGGCCCTCGATGAGATCGGCTTCGGTGGGGCGGTTTATGTATGGACAGTTCTCTCCGAACGATCTGTATAGTTTTAGGGCGATTCCGACGGGATGTCCTTCTGTCAGCGCGGAGGTGAGCAGGCGATGGTTGTTGTGTATGGCTTCAATCTTGTCCCCGGCGGATGTGAGTGGGATCTGCAAGGCCTTCACCACGCGGTGTGTCATGGCGTTGTCGATTGCAGCCTGCGGAGGCTCCGCGCCGAGGTTGCTCACCGAATACCCGAAGAGGCTTTCCTCACAGACGCCATGCGAACACATTATCTCAAGTTGTTCGAAATAGTTGCTACCTCCCCCGGGGCGTCCCTTGATCACGTTGGAGTAATGATATATGAACTGTTCACTCAAGTTGGCACGGTTGGCCGCGTCGCGTTTTTGCAGACGGTTCATAATCGCTTCATACATGGACACGACGGCAAAGGTGGAACACGAGCCGAGTTTATCCTGATTTCTTATTTCAGAGAAATACGGGCGCAGATCTACGGATTCCATCGGCCTGAGACCTCTGGGGAGGGTGTATTGTTCCTTGAGCGGTTGCTCCTTGATCTCGGGCAGTGGCTCGGCTGTGGGGCGCACATAATTCTTAGCTTGCCTGGCGACTGATGCGCGCTGGCTTA
>CANSGE010000131.1 GCA_947646295.1 uncultured Bacteroidales bacterium | reverse complement strand
GAAGTTCAACATGACCTACAACACCGACGCCACATTCGACTTCGACTCCAAGAATCTCAAGCTCGCCTACGAAGGCAAGGAAGACGATATCGTGAAGAATATCGAGGCCGGCAACGTCTCGCTTACCACCGGCTCCTCGCTCATACGAGGCAGCACGGCGCTTTTCGGTGTGAAAGCCAAGCTGCAGTTCGGCAAACTCACCGTCACCGGTCTCGTGTCGCAGCAGAATTCCGAGAGCCGCACCGTCAATACCAAGGGCGGCGCGCAGACGACCGCATTCTCCGTCAATGCCGACGAATACGACCAGAACCGCCACTATTTCCTCGCGCAATATTTCCGCGACCACTACGACGAATTTGCCTCCAAGCTCCCCTATGTATCATCGGGCATCAACATCACCCGCATCGAGGTATGGGTGACAAACAAGACCGGCAAATACGAGCAGGCACGAAACCTCGTGGCATTTCAGGACCTGGGCGAAAGCTCGCGCCTGAGCTCATCCTACTGGCAGCCCAACCCGGCGCTCCCCAATCCGGCCAACGCATCCAACAACCTGCTCGCCGTCATCAAGGAGCAGTATCCCGAGGCACGCAATATCAATACCGTCACGCAGGCGCTCGAGCCTCTGCAGGCTTATGGCATCGTGGGCGGAACGGCCTTTGAGAAGGTAGAGAGCGCGCGTCTCCTCTCCTCATCGGAGTACACGCTCAACTCCACTCTGGGCTACATCTCCATCAAGAGCGCGCTCAATGCCGATGAAGTGCTCGGCGTGGCCTTCGAATACACATACCGCGGCCAGGTGTATCAGGTGGGCGAATTTTCGTCGGATATCACCACCACCGACCAGTCACTCTACGTCAAGATGCTCAAAAGCACCACATCGCTCACCTCGGAGCCTATGTGGCGACTGATGATGAAAAACGTCTATTCGATAGGCGGATATCAGATACAATCACAGAATTTCAAGCTCAATATCAAGTATCTGAGCGATACCACCGGCACGCAGATCAATTACCTGCCCGTGCCCGGCCTCAACAACAAAAGCCTCCTGCAGGTGATGAATCTTGACCGCATCGACTCCAACCGCGAGTCGAATCCCGACGGATTCTTCGACTTCATCGACGGCTATACCATCCTGCCGTCGCAGGGCAAGGTCATCTTCCCGGTAGCGGAGCCTTTCGGCTCGCACCTGCGCGCGCAGATCAATAACGACGTGCTCGCCGAGCAGTACGTATATCAGGAACTCTACGATTCGACCCTCACCGTGGCCCGGCAGTTTGCCGACAAGAACAAGTTTATCCTCTCCGGTGAATATCAGGCATCGTCGGGCTCGCAGATACGCCTCAATGCCATGAACGTGCCCCGAGGCTCGGTGATTGTCACCGCCGGCGGCGTCACCCTCACCGAGAATTCCGATTATACCGTCGATTATTCGATGGGTATCGTCACCATCACCAATCAGAGCATCATCGACTCGGGGCAGAATATCTCCGTCACGCTCGAAAACCAGTCGCTCTTCTCGATGCAACGCAAGACCCTGCTGGGTCTCGACATGCAATACGCATTCAACAAAGACCTCAATATCGGTGCCACATTATTGCATTTCTCCGAGAAAGCCCTCACCGAAAAGGTAAATATCGGCGACGAAATCGTCAACAACTCCATGGTGGGCTTCAATCTGAGCTACAACAAAGACTTCATGTGGCTCACCAACCTGCTCAACAAGATACCGACCGTCAACGCCACCCAGCCCTCACATATCAGCCTCACGGCCGAATATGCCAAGCTTCTGCCCCATGCGCAGAAACCCGGCTCCAACCGCGGCTCATCATATGTGGACGATTTCGAGTCGACGCAGACCGGCATCGACCTGCGTTCGCCCTATGCATGGACGCTCGCATCCACCCCGTACGACAGCGGCCGCGACCCGCTCTTCCCCGAAGCCGCTCTGAGCAACAATGTGGACTACGGCAAAAACCGCGCACTGATCAACTGGTATTACATCGACCGCATGTTTACCTCGCGCAACTCCTCGCTCGCTCCCGGATACATCAAGAGCGACCTCAACCAACTCTCCAATCCCTATGTGCGTGAGGTCACCTCGTATGAGATTTTCCCGGGCCGCGAGCTTTCATACGGCGAGTCAAACACCATACAGACCCTCAACCTCTCCTTCTACCCCGACGAGCGCGGCCCTTACAACCTCGACGCCGACAATATCGATGACCAGGGCAAGCTGCTCTTCCCCGAGAAACGCTGGGGCGGTATCATGCGCAAGATGGAGACCACAAACTTCGAGCAGTCAAATATCGAGTATGTGCAGTTCTGGCTCATGAACCCCTTCCTCGACCCGGCCAACCCCAATTACGAGGGCGGTGACCTCTATCTCAACTTCGGCGAGATCTCCGAGGACATCCTCAAGGACGGTCTGAAAAGCTACGAAAACGGTATCCCTTACGACGGCAACGACCAATATCTCGAGGAAACCGTCTGGGGCCGCGTATCGCGCCAGAATTCACTGACTTATTCATTCGACAACGCCTCCGGCGCGCGACTTGCGCAGGACGTCGGTATCGACGGGCTGCCCAACGCCGACGAGTACGAGTTCCCCTCCTACTCAGAATATCTCAACAAGCTGCGCCAGCGCGTGTCGCCCGAAGCCCTCGAGCGCATGGAACGCGACCGCTTCTCTCCCCTCAATGACCCCGCCGGCGACAATTACCACTTCTACCGCGGATACGACTATGATGAGGAACGCCTCGGAATCCTCGAACGCTACAAGCGTTACAACGGTGTGGAAGGCAACTCCCTTTCGCCCGACGATACCGATGACCCTCTCTATCAGACCTCTCGCGCCACCCCCGACGTGGAAGACATCAACCAGGACAACACGCTCAACGAATACGAGCGCTACTTCCAGTACCGCATCTCGATACGCCCCGAAGACCTCGTTGTGGGCCGCAATTACATCACCGACAAGCAGGTGAGCATCGTGCGCACCCGCAACGACTCCAACCAGACCGTCGAATGGTATCAGTTCAAGATACCCCTCGACGACTATGAACGTGTGGTAGGGTCGATCAAGGACTTCTCGACGATACGTTTCGCCCGTATGTTCATGACCGGCTTCAAGAAGACCACCCACCTGCGTTTCGCCACCCTGGAGCTTGTGCGCGGCGAGTGGCGTCCCTACGATTTCAACCTCAACTCCCGCGGCGACGCTCCTGCCGAGGGGCAGCTCGACATATCTGTGGTCAACATCGAGGAAAATGCCGGCCGCGAGCCTGTCAACTATGTGCTCCCTCCCGGCGTGACGCGTATCTCCGACCCGGGCCAGAGCCAGATCGTGCAGCTCAACGAACAGTCGATGTCGCTCAAGGTCAGCGGCCTCCAGGCCGGCGACGCCCGTGCCGTGTACCGCAATACCTCGCATGACCTGCGCAACTACAAGCGCATGCAGATGTGGATACACGCCGAAAGCCTCATCGATGACGTCACCAACCTCCGCTCCGGTGACCTCACGCTCTTCCTGCGCCTCGGTACCGACGTCAAGAACAACTATTATGAGTACGAGATACCGCTCCAGCTCACGCCCCACGGCACTTACCACGACAATCCCGCCGACCGTGCTGCCGTATGGCCCGCGGCCAACTTCATGGACTTCGACCTGCAGTCGCTCATCGACCTCAAGCTGGCCCGCAACGCCGCCAAGCGCGACGAACAGGCCGGCGTGGGATTCGCCACTCTATTCACCGCACGCGACCCCGACAACGAGCGCAACACCATGGCTGTGCTCGGCAATCCCTCGCTCAGCGATGTGCGTGTGATGATGGTGGGCATACGCAACCGCTCATCGTCCGTCAAGGACGGTACCGTGTGGGTCAACGAACTCAAAGTGACCGATTTCAACGAGTCGGGCGGCTGGGCGGCCAAGGCCAACGCTACCGTCAATCTCTCGGACATCGCCACCATCAACGTGGGCACACATATCGAGACGGCCGGTTTCGGCGGTGTAGACCAGAGCCTCAACGAGCGCCGCCTCGACGACTACCATCAGTACAACTTCGCTATCCAGGCCGACCTCGGACGCTTCCTGCCCCAGGCCGCCAAGCTCCGCGCGCCCCTATATTATTCGGTGTCCAAAGAGACAACTTCGCCAAAATACAATCCGCTCGACCAGGACGTGCTCCTCAAGGACGCTCTCGACAACTGTGCCACCGAGGCCGAGCGCGATTCCATCAACAATTACGCCGTGGATCGTCTCACGGTGCAGAATTTCTCGCTCTCCGGCGTGAAATTCGATGTGCAGAGCAAGACGCCCATGCCCTGGGACCCCGCCAACTTCACCCTGAATTTCTCATTCAACAAACAGACGCGCAACGACCCCACTACCGAATACGAGTATACGAATGACTACCGCGGATCGCTCCAATACAGCTATTCGCCCTTCATCCGCCCGCTGAAGCCTTTCAGCTGGATCAAGTCGAAGAACAAGAATGTGAAATTTCTCCGCGACTGGGAGGTGCAGTGGCTGCCCAACAACATCTCATTCCTCACCAACATGAGCCGATACTACTTCGAGCAGCAGACACGCTCGGAAGTCGACCAGATGTTCCAGCTCCCGGTATCGGTGAGCAAGAATTTCCTCTGGGACCGCCAGCTCTCGGTGACATGGAATATCATCAAGAGCCTCCAGCTGTCGTTCAACTCCAATACATCGGCCCGCATCGAGGAGACGATGGGCGCCGTCAACCGCAAGCTCTTCCCCGACAAATACCGCGACTGGAAGGATACCGTATGGCAGAGCATCCTCTCGATGGGTACACCCTGGAGCTACAACCAGGTATTCACCGGACAGTACCGCGCGCCTTTCTCGAAGATACCCGTGCTGAGCTTCCTGAGCGGCTCCCTCTCCTACAACGCCACCTACCGCTGGGACCGCGGCGCGACCGTCGACGGTGTCAAGCTCGGAAATACCATCGCCAACCAGGCTTCATGGAACGCCGACGGACGTATCAACTTCGAGACTTTCTACAATCAGATACCTATCCTCAAGGAGGTGACAAAACGCTTCGCCAACACCCGCAAGGCTCCGGCACAGACGCGCAAACCGAGAAAATTCGAACGCACGATGCAGCTCAAACCCGATACGACCATCACTATCAAGCACAATCTGCGCACGCAGAAGATCAAGGTGACAGCCACCACCGGGCCCGACAGTACGGCGTTCCCGGTACGCACACGCATAATTGACCAAAACTCCATCGAGGTGCTCACGCAGGGCGACCAGAACGTCAATTTCCGCATCGTGGAGGTGCTCAAAGACGAGAAGAGTCTCTGGCGCGACCTGGGCGAATACGCTCTGCGCCTCGTTACTTCGCCCCGCAACGTATCGGTCCGTTACCGTCGCACCCGCACCATGACGCTCCCCCTCTACCAGCCTGAGATAGGCAATATTTTCGGACAGTCGCGCAGCTACGGCCCCATGGCGCCCGGCCTCGGATTCGCGTTCGGTTTCGAGGATGAGGGATATCTGCAGAAAGCGCTCGACCGCGGCTGGCTCATCACCGACGACGGCCAGACATCGCCCGCCGTCCTCGCCCGCACAAATGAGCTCAATCTGGAAGCCAACCTTGAAATCTTCAAGGGATTCAAGATACAGCTCACCATGAACCGCACCGACAACCGCACATCGCAGGTGCAATTCATGTACGCCGACCAACCCACAGCCTATTCCGGCTCGTTCACCATGACGGGCTGTGCCATAGCCACCGCGCTCAAGGGCTGCAAGGCCGACAATGGTTACGAGAGTGCCGCCTTCAATACCTTCCTTAATAATATAGGTATCATGCGCGCGCGTGTGGAGGCCCAATATGCAGGCTCCACCTATCCCACCACCGGCTTCCTCAAGGATATGCCGCAGGCCGGCGCGCAATTCAATCCCGAGCTTGGGGGAGTGAGCGAGACATCATCCGACGTGCTCATCCCGGCATTCGTATCGGCTTACACGGGCAAGGCCCCGTCGAAGCAATGGCTGTCGCCCTTCCCGTCCTTCAGCGCCGTGCTCCCCAACTGGCGCATTACCTACGACGGTTTCATCAATCTCGGCAACATGCGTGAGATATTCAAGACCTTCACTCTCTCGCACGCTTATCAGTGCACATATTCCGTTGGTTCATACTCGTCGTATCTCAACTGGGTGGCTCTGGGCGGCAATACCGGCGATCTTGGCTTCACCCTCAACGAGGCCACCGGACTGCCAATGCCGTCGTCGCCCTTCAATATCTCGTCGGTGGCTCTCACCGAGCGCTTCGCTCCGCTCATCGGCGTGAATGTCACGCTGAAAAATGACCTGCAGCTGACAGCCGAATACCGCGACCAGCGTACCCTTACGCTCAACTCTTCGGCCGGTCAGGTCGTGGAGTCGACCTCGCGCGGTCTCAAATTCGGCCTCGGCTACAAAATCGTGGGCTTCAATACCGTGCTCAAGATGAAGGGCTCGCAGCAGGGCATAAGCAATGACCTCACACTTAATGCCGAGGTGGGCGTGCAGAACAATCAGGCTCTCATACGCCGCATAGAGAGCAACTATACCCAGCCGACCTCGGGCAACAATACCTTCAATATCAATTTCACGGCATCCTATATCCTGAGCAAGCGCATCACCGTGCAGGCGTATTTCGACCATCAGGTAAATAATCCCGTCGTGACCACATCATCGTATCCCACCACTAATACTTCTTACGGTTTGTCGTTCAATC
>CANSGE010000130.1 GCA_947646295.1 uncultured Bacteroidales bacterium | reverse complement strand
AGTACTGTCCCGGATGGTTGATGATCTGCAGGCCTCCGAGCTTCTGAGTGTACTCATATGACTCCCGGAGCGATGCAAATTCCTGTCCCTTGCGTCCGGTGAAGAAATCGTTGTGGTGATTGAAATATCCACCCGTCGATTCCTCCCATGCGTTGGTATTGTCCTTGCTCAGCTCCACGCCCGGCACAGCTATCATGCCGAGAGACTCGGGGTCACGAGGCGATGATTCGCGATTGTAGAGGTCGAAGAGATTCCACGGATATGGATTGGCATCGTGATCCGTAAGGGCGAGTATCTTGTAATCGGCCTTGGCATAGGCATCCACTACATAGTCGGTATTGAATTTGGTATCAAACGACTGCGATGTATGTGTGTGGAAATTTGCCTTATAGCGTCCGGTAGTGGCCCAGTCTACATTTTCGTATGCGTTTACCGTAAGTAATTTCTGGCGGACATCCGATGATGATGCGGGCAATACCTTGATGCAGATGGAGCCGACGGCTTCTTTTGAGGCCGTACCGTTGCTTACATCGAGTGTGAGAGTATATATGCCGGATTTCAGATCAGACACCTTAGCCTCCCATGTGTCATCTCCGGCAGGCGAGAGCGCGAGGCCGCTCGCAGTGCCATAGTTGAGGCTCGACTTCAGCACCGGGCTGCACCCGGCACCGGCGACGAGGCGCACCGTGACTGTGGATGCCTCGCCTTCATGGGCGACAGCAGGCACGGCCCTGAAGTCCTCAATCACATATTTGGGTATGGTGGCGCCGAAGCGCGTTTCGGAAATCCGCACGGAGTTGGTCAGGAAATCATATGTCACATCGGCCTCGATGCAATTGTCGGAGACGGTCTGCACGGCTGTGATCTCGCCCATATCACTTTCGCTGTTGACACTGCCGTAGTGGATCACGAAAGTCTTGTCGTTGCCTGAGAAGGTCACAGTGGCAGTGGCGGTATGATTGCTGTGGGGAGTCATGCTGATCTGGCCGTCCTCGGCAAACACCTTGAAGCCGGCCGAAGAGGCCGATTTGGAGTCGAGGCTCTCGCCGTTGCGTATCACTACGCGCATCCAGCTGTCGTGGGTCTTCTTGGTGGAGAAAGATACGTTTTTATCGGCATCACTGAGGAAAGTGGTGCTTCCGTCGGCATTTTTGCGTGCTACATTCCAATAGATTTTTGTATTGCTGACACTTTTCGGGATGTCTTTGATGGCCACTTGCGCGGTGACAGCTTCGCCATTTGTCTGCACATAGTCATTGATGAGGCTGAATGTAGTGGTATTGTCGAAAGCTACGGTGCCCGACCCTACACGGTAGTAGAACTGATACTCCGATGTGGCGATGTCGGCAGCCCGGCGTGGAGCGCGCGGCGCACGGGCGGCGGCTGCCTGTGAGAGGGTCAGAGTTGCCGGTATCTTGACCGCTGTATTGCCCAGCGAGGGGTATATATTATGGAAGACCTCGCGCCAGGAGTTATCGTCGTGCCATCCTCCGTCGCACAGCGTGACGGTAGCTGTCGAGCCGATGGCCTGCGCGAGCGCGTCGATATCCTCGCCGAGCACGTGCTGCTCAAGGCTACCGTAGAAGAGGGAGATGCGCGGCTTTACCTCAGCGGAGGATGCGAGAGAGATGAGTTCATCACGGTTGAGCATGAGTAGAGGCGAGATAGAGACACAATTTCCAAACACATCGGGTCTGGTAAGTGCACCGTAGAGGCTCAGCAGACCACCGAGGTCGGCACCGAGCATCGTCGTGGCGGAGGCATCGGGAATAGTACGGTATGTCTTATTGACATCGGCCACGACTTTCTCCACAAATTCGTCGAGAAACTCTCCTGACTGCCCGCTACCCATGAAATCGGGGTGCGGATAAGGAATATTTTCGGCTACAAAGCCGTACATGGCCACCATGATGCAATGGTCGGCCCCGGCTGCGTGGTGGATTTCAGCCGAGCCGGCAGCATTCCACGAATCAGCTCCGAAGAAATCATCTCCGGCGTTGTCGCTGCCGGCCGCCGAATAGCGTTGCTGCACACCGAGCATATATACCACGGGGTACGACTTGCCGCTTGTGGCATAGTCGGGGGGCAGGCTGATGCGCAGCTTGCGCGCATATCCGCCGATGTTGACTGTACGCTCGATGATTGACGGATTGTAGGTAGCGGCCCAGCTCCCTACCACGTCGGGATTGGCATAGCGGGTGCGATTGGAGATTTCATTGCCGGAAGCGTCTTTTTCAACATACTTCCAGTCGGGTCCGCAAAGGTATTTATAGCCGCCGGCAAGGTCTGCTTCGGTGACGTCGGGAAGGTCAGCCGTGAACATATCGCTGCCAGCCGGCGTGAGCTGCACTGCTCCGGTGGTGCTCCAGCCATTGAAACTGCCCGACAGATAGCATGAGCGCGTACCCGTGGGGACTTTGACGTTGAGCGTGACCGCCTGCGCCGAAAGCGAAGCTGTCATCGCGAGATAAAACAGGGTCTTTTTTAGTTTCATGATAATAAATTTGAGGATTACATGACCCTGCAAATTTATTACCCATGACAGGCGCCGCGCAATCTGCCGTAGATAGATAAAGTAGATTTGATATAGACTTAGAAATCTGTATACGAGAAGGTTGCGAAAATACGAGGATAGACAAAAGGTAGATTTTCCATGCCGTATCAGGAGAGCGTCGAGGCGAGATATTCGTCGTATTGCTCCTTGCTGAGGCGCATCGAATTCTTGATGACGGACTTGTAATTGTAGACCGTCTGCGGCGTGTAATGAAGCAGCTCGGCGATGCGCGACGAACGCCTGATACCTATCTTCATGAGAGCGAGCACACGTAATTCTGAGGTAAGTGCGCCGGCATCGGGATCGACTTTGCAATCGTCGCGCACGATGGAATTGTATTCCGCGAGAAATCCCGGATACAGCCGCAGAAATATCGTGTCGAAACGTGCATAGAGAGCCTTGAGCTCGGCCGACTCTCCGGATTCACTTTCCACGAGGTCGGCTATTTTCTTGTACTGCCGGGCGGCAAGAAGATTGAGGATACGGCTGCGGAACTTTTCAGTCTGGCTGATGTATTCGCTGTGGGCATCGAAAACCTCGGTGATGAAGCGCACTTTTTCGCGGTTGGATTCTTCAAGGAGGCGGTTGGAGTGTTGCAGCTCAGCATTGGAGCGGTTGAGGCGCGCGGAATATTCGTGCACCAACTTGATCTTACGGCGCGCATACAGCAGACAGAGGCCCAGCACAATTGCGAGGAGCGTGATTACGGCCACGAGAATCCACTGCGTGCGGATACGCTGCAGCTCAATTTCGTGATAGCTTGTATCGATGGCCGGTATAAGCTCGAGAATCTCATGTGTGCGTGATTTCGCATTGCAGAGATACGCATCATCGAGTGCACATCTTATATATTGATAAGCCCGGCTCGCATCACCACGGTCACTGAGCAGCAGAGCCAGGGCCGGGAGGGCCGAATAGTCGCGCACGCCGTTGCGCAGGTCGATGATAGCGGCTTGGGCGAGAGCTTCAATTTCTGCTTGTGTATCGTGCAGACTCCGGCAGATGGAAGCCCGGAGTGTGAGATCGGCTGACGTGGGCTCGTAGCCGGAATTCCGGGCGGCAGCGTCAAGTACTTTCAGAGCATCCGCCGAGTGCCCAGCCTGGGCCAGATGTGAAGCGTAGAGGTAATAGTAATCGGGTTGGCTGTCGTCGGATAGATTGAGTGTGGAGTCGAGATAGGCAGCTTCTTTTCTCTCATAGGCAATAGAGTTGGAGCGGATGCCGTCGGCCTTGGCCATGCGGTCGTAAGTGATGCCATATACTGTGTAAAGATATCTGAGATGATAGCTTTCCATCTGGTCACGCGGCAATGAGTCGAGTATCTCAAGAGCCTGATAGTAGTCGCCGGCGAGTGAATAGCTTTCGGCAAGATTGAGATGCGACGAAAGGATGCGACTACGGTCGCCGAGGCGGCGCGCCACATCGAGACGGCGTCCGGCCACCCATCTGGCCGAGTCGCCTGAATATGCACGATAGTGGCTATATAGACTGCGGTATATATTATATAAGTCACGGTCGTCGGTTACGCGTGCGAGATTGGCTTGCGACTCGTCAATCATCCGACGCCGCCCGGCTGCATATTCATCTTTGTGCGCGATTACCCGGTCGAGCTCCCGCAGGAGCGAATCGGCCGATGAGGCGGCAATATTGAGAGAAGATGCGAGTGTAAGGATAAGAAGTATGACGGTATGACGTTTCATTGATGCAAAATTAGCAAATTCCGCTTATTGTAAATATAGCAGCTTATCAAAAAAAACAGACTGTAGAGTGCAAAAAAAGACAGCCGCGTCTTTATTGGAGACGCGGCTGCCGGAGAGTATGGAATTTCAAAAGCGGTTACTGCTGGAGTTTGAACGAAACGGGGAGAGTATATGTAACTTTGACGGGCTGGCCATTGTTACGTCCGGGCTGCCACTTGGGCATCGCTTTCACGACGCGTACGGCTTCCTTGTCGAGAGCCTGGTGACGTCCGCGGAGGACTTTCACATTTTCGATCGCACCGGTTTTTGATACCACGAATTCAACAACGACACGGCCTTGAACACCTTCCTCGGATGCAGCGGCGGGGTAGTTGATGTGGTCGGAGAGCCATTTGTACATGGCAGCTTCACCACCGGGGAATTCAGGTTTCTGCTCGACCATAGCGATATTGTACACCTTATCAGGTTCAACGGGCTTGGGCTCTTCAGCGATCACCTGATCCTGAATGCGCTGCTTGTTGATATCGTTTGTGCCTTCGGTGATGTCGATGACACCGGCCTGAGCTTCATTCTGAGTCATGTCTTCCTGAGTTTTCACCTGCTTTGATTCGTCGAAGTCTTTATCTTCCACGATGAGAGTTTCGGTGATACGCTGCTCGTTGGCAACTTCCTCGGGTTGGATGATCTCTTCGGGTTGTTCGATCTGCACTTGTTCTTCGGGCTGTTCTTCCTCGATGACGTCCTCAGGAGCGTAAGTCACGAGTTCCTGTTCGGTAGCGGCATCGGCACCTTCTTCCTCACCACGCGAGAAAACGCCGGTGAGCGAGAGGATGAGGAGCACGAGAATAGCCACGAGGCAAGCAAGCACGATGATTACAGCACGGGTGTGGCGTTTTACGGAGCCTTCGCGCATCTCGTATGCACCGAACTCCTTGTTTTTGCCTTCAAAAACTATATCGCGCCACTCTTTTGATGAAAGATCTACGTCTTTTGCCATTTTAGTTAACGGTTAAAGGTTAATAAATCAATTAACGTACAGTGGGACGAATGATAGTTTCGCCATGTTGTTTCTCATATTGACGGAGCAGAACGGTGTCAGTATGGCTCGGAAGCTCGATGCTGTAACGAGAGATCTGGTTGATGTTCATCTCGTCGAGAGCATTGATAAGGCCTTCATAGGTAGTATTGGGGCCCGGTTTGATAACCACCACGGGGCGAGTCTTGAGCGAGTCGGCCGAGTTTTTCTTGGCGAGCTGGTCGAATTGCTCCTTGGTGATTTCCTTGTTCTTCCACTGAGTCTTGAGCTGGTCATACTCAGCCATTACTTCCTTGTTCTTGTCGCGGAGTATCTTGCGGATACCCTGGGGAGTGTGGTTGACATTACCGATAAACTGTTCCTTGGTGAGGTAACGGTTTGTCGAGAAAGTCGTATCGGCGATACCTTCATAATAGTAGATATTGTGAATGGTCTTGCCGGTTTCGGGATCAATTTTGGGCTTGTCGCCTTCATACTCGGTGTCGAGGATGATGGTGAAGGCTTCAGAAGCCTTAGCCTGCGATTGCTGCTCTTTCTTCACTTCTTCATTGGTCGGGAGGACGATTTTCAGAGTCTGAGACTTGATCATCGTAGTACAGAGCATGAAGAATGTGATGAGAAGCATGTTCATGTCCACCATGGGAGTAAAGTCCACATGGATCGACATCTTCTTCTGGGCGCCTTTTTTCTTTTTGCCGCCGTCGGATTGTTCAATTTGAGCCATTGGAGATTACTTAATTAGTGGGTTCGTCTTCAGATTTGAGTGCAGTCATGAGGCTGAATTTGTTGAGCTTCATAGTCTGCAGGTTGTCGAATACACGGTGAACAGTGGTGAAGGGGGTGTCCTTGTCGGCCTTGACAGCGATACCCTGGCCCTGACGCATGAGAGCTGCGTAGAGGTTCTGGAGTTGCTGACGCTGTTCGGCATCGAGGCCTTCGCTCTGTTCGTTGTTGATGCGCTGCGCAACATTGTAGATAGCCTTGAGCCAGATCTGGAAGTCGTTGAGACGTCCCTGGCGGTTCTTGTTGTCGTCGATAGGAATACCAACAGCCGGGTTTGTGAGGTCACCCTGGAACTTGTCGCGTTCGGTGATAGACATATCAAGGAAAGCGGGGAGCTGGCTGAAAGGTACGCCGAACATATTGATTTTAGAGAACTCGGCTACCTGACGGTCGGTGAGTTGTACGGGAGCGTTCTTATGCTGGTCGTTGTAAAGGGCCACGGCCTCGGTGAGCATCATGGAGCGGATTTTTTCGCTCGAGAGTGTCGAGTCGGCGTCGCCGGTGAACGAGATGAAGAGTTTGCCTTCTACAGTGGAAGCGTCGTCGAGCTTGCCGGATTTGTCGGCTGAAGATACGAGGACGGTGACCAGGTTGTTCATCGGCACTTTTTCTTCAGATACTGAAGATGGAGTGTAGACGATGGTCGGTTCCTTCTGGAGGAAGGTCGAAGTCAACATGAAGAAAGTAAGCAAAAGAACAGTCACGTCACTCATCGCGGTC
>CANSGE010000129.1 GCA_947646295.1 uncultured Bacteroidales bacterium | reverse complement strand
GCACCTTGGTGCGGTAGTTGTAGATGGTGGTAAGTGAATAACGCAGGAATTTCGCGATACGGTCACTGTCGTCGATACCCAGACGTATCAGGGCGAAGATACGCAGCTCTGTGGTGAGCGTGCCCTCTTTCTTGGGATGGATTGACTCGCCCGGCATCAGCAACTTATTGAAATCTTCCACAAAATTTGGGAAAAGGCTCAGGAAGGTGACGTCGAAATTGTCGTAGAAGGCTTTGAGCTCGTCGTCGATGAATTTTGTCGACTTGATCGCATCCGAAAGCGCCTCACGGCGGTTGGCCGCCATGAGTTTGCCCAGATTTTTACGATACGACTCGAGTTTGTCGATATAGCTCATGCACTGGTCCATGTATCGGCCGATGTACACTTCCTTGAGCTGCGAGTTCTCGGCGATCGACTGGTTTGCCTCGTGGAGATTATCATTTGATTTCTTGAGATCGAGATTGAGTTGCCGGAGGCGGTCATTGGCCTCCTCGATGGTGCGCCGGGCATCAGCGATATGCTTCATCTGTTTACGCACGTACATGAGCGCGGCCACAAGGCCCAGCAGCAGCAGGGTCACAGCCGCGAGGAGCCACAGCAGCACGCGCCGCTGCCCCATGATGATACGCACATAGCCACCGTTGACCTCGGGATATATGTCATTGAGCTGCACGATGCGCGGGCGGGCGTTGCAATCAGTGGCATCCTTCACCGAGAGATTCATGAAACGGTAGGCGCGCTCCATGTCGCCCTCTTTCTGAAGCATGTAGGCCAGCTGGCGCAGCGAGATGTACTCGCGCACGGCACTCTTCATATCCGAGATGGCCGATACGAGCAGACACTCTTTCTGACGGTCGTATTCGCCCAGGTTGCCATATGACTCCGACATAGTCCATGCCATGATGGCACGGTCGTGTTCGCTCACTTCATTTTGCGATATGAAGGTCTGCAGCACGTCGATTGCCTCGCGGTATTTGCCTTCGGAATTTAGCATATCGGCACGGTTGATGGCCATCGCCATTGTACCCTCCTCGTTGACTTGCAGCAGCGAGTCGCGGTAGAGATTGGTCTTCGCGATATAGTCCCGGCGTATGGGAGCGAAGGCCGAGTAGTCGGCCAGATTGCCGTAGAGGGTGCGCATGATGTGGTAATAATACGGATGCAGATAGTCCGGCAGGTCACTCGACCGTATCGAATCCATTATCTCCGTCGCTTCCACAAACATACCCGTGGCCACGAGTATATTTGCAATGTTCATGCGCGCGTTACGCATGAGTGTATCGTTGCCCATGCGTCGGGCCACGGCCAGGCGGTCAAGGCTCATCTGATAGGCCGAATCTGTGTTGTACGGATGATACTCATCCACGAGCCGGCCCAGCAGCTCGAAGCGGGTCCCGTCGTCTTTGGCCATCTCCAGCGACTCGCGCAGCTCGCTCAGGCGCTTCTCCTTCAGGGTGAGATAATACTCGCGGTTGTCCACTACCTCGTCAAGCTCGCGCAGCAACGAATCGGCACGCGCACCTCCCGCCGCCTCAAAGCTGCAGAAAATGCCCGTCAATAATACCACGATTGTTATTATCTTACTCATCATTACGTCGCAAATATACGAACTTTTGATTTTTCGGCAAAGCATGGCAAAAAAAATATTTTGACTTTATGCGAAATTGATGTACTTTTGCGTAAAGTTCATCTGCCATGTTATTCTTATATCGTATTTACCAAATCTTCATAATGATTCCGGTCCTGCTGGTAGTGACCATCATCACGGCTCTGCTCACCATCATAGCCTCAGCTCTGGGGGGTGCGCGCACATGGGGATACTATCTGCCCATGGTATGGGCCAGGATATTCTGCTTCGTGTCTATGGTAAAGGTGGAGGTGTACGGACGCCACAATATCAAAAAAGGCCGCTCGTACGTATTTGTGGCCAATCACCAGGGTGCATACGACATCTTCTCAATCTACGGTTATCTGGGACACAATTTCCGCTGGATGATGAAAAAGAGTCTCGAAAAGATTCCTTTGGTGGGCTACAGCTGCCGCGTGTCGGGACACATCTACGTCGACACTCACTCGCCGCAGGCCATCAAGGAAACCATGGAGACAGCCGAGAAACGCCTCGCCGGCGGAATGTCGGTAGTGGTTTTCCCGGAAGGCTCGCGCACATTTACCGGCAAGCCGGGCAATTTCAAGCGCGGGGCGTTCATCCTGGCCGAGGAGTTTCATCTGCCAGTGGTGCCGCTCACCATCGACGGAGCCTTCGACGTAATGCCGCGCACGGCCATCCTGCCACGCTACGGCACCATCAAGCTCACAATCCACCGCCCGATCACAGCGCCCGAAGGCGGCTACGATATCAAGGCTCTCATGCGTGATTCGCGCGAGACCATCATCACTGCCCTACCCGACTATCTTCGCTGAACAAGCCGGCGCCATATTGCGTTGTAAAAGTAAAAAAACGTTATGAAATCCATCTATTTATTTGCCGCTTGCCTGGCAGCCGGTGCTGCGGCAACCCTCACATCTTGTGAAAACAAAAGTGCTTTCATCGGCTCCTGGACTGCTGCCAGCCCATCACCCATAGGTGCCGAGATACCTGCGGCGTCATCAGCCACATCTCTTCTTTCGGTCGATTTTCAGAAAAATCCATCCGACGGCAATTCCGGTCCGGTATATTTTACATCAATCATCGAGGCTACCCAGCCCGTCACGGCCCAGGCCACCGAAGACCTCAGCACCGTCTCGCCCTACGAGGTGAGCGTATCGGCCACCGCCGCCATCAACGGCACCTGGCATTTCAAGGATGCCGACAAGGATGACCTGCTCATCACTTTCGACATGTCATCGCTTTCGGTCGACGTCGATCCATCCGGCGTGGCTTTCTCCGAAAATATGCTCACCGGCGCACAGCAGCCGATGGTGGATTCGCTCACCAACGCCACCGCCGCCCGCTGGAAATCTCAGATTGAGGCCGCCGTGAAGACCAATCTCGCCCGCTTCACCGAGCTTGAAGACATCGAGGTGAGCGGCAACGGCTCGGCCCTGTCATTCGAGATCAAGGACATCCGCGGCAATGACAACACCGTCGTGTTGCGCCGCGTCATAGACGCCCAATAGCCTGCAGACGCTTGAATACCGCATGAAGCGGCAGCCCTACCACATTGTAGTAGCTGCCGCTTATTTTTTCGACAGCCGCCGCGCCTATCCATTCCTGGATACCGTAGGCGCCTGCTTTGTCGTAGGGTGCATAGTTGTCTACGTAGTATTCTATATCTTCATCACTCAGGGGCGCGAACGTCACATCGGTGCGCACGCCGAAACTCTCGTCAAGGCGTCCGGGCGAGCGCATCGTCACTCCGGTCACCACATGATGCGTCTTGCCCGAGAGAGCTTTGAGCATTTCGATTGCCCCGGCACGACCATCCGGTTTGCCCAGAATGCGGTCGCCGAGTATCACCACGGTATCGGCGGTGATTAGCACATCGCCCTCAGCCACGATATCCATATACCCGTCGGCCTTCAGGCGCGAGAGATACACGGGCACCTCATCGGCCGCCAAAGTAGCCGGATATATTTCTTCGAGCTCACGCGAGGGAGCTATCTCGAGGTCGGGCACAATCGTGCGCAGCAGTTCGCGCCGGCGGGGCGATGCTGATGCAAGTATCACTTTCATAACGCGGTAGGCCAGTTGTTTTGCGCACGGAGCACTTGTTCGATCAGCTCGCGGGCCACACCATGTCCGCCGATGGCCGAAGTCACGTAGCGCGCCGCCATTAGCGTATCGTTTGAGCCGTCGGCCGGTGTCACAGGCAACCCGACATACGACATGGGCGCAAGGTCGGGCACATCATCGCCCACATAAGCCACCTCCTCGGGGAGCAGGCCATGGCGCTCCATCCATTCCTTGAGCACCGGCAGCTTGTCGTCAGTGCAGAGATATATGTCCTCCACGCCGATGATTTTGAAACGGTTGGCCACCGAAGTCTGCGTGCCGCCCGATATGATGGCGATTTTCAGTCCGCGGCGCACAGCTTGCACCAGCGCGTAGCCGTCTTTGAGATTGGCCATGCGCTGCGGGATGCCGTCGGGGCCCAGCGGCACGAGCGCCGGCGAGAGCACGCCGTCGATGTCGAAGGCTATGCCCTTGATTTTTTCGAGTTGATAGTCTATTGCACTCATTTCAGTGAGGATGGATGGTAAATATCTAATATGCGGCCGGATATCAGGCGGTAAATCTCGGATGAGTCGGGTGGCAGTGCCGCTGCCTGCTTTTCCACGACGGCCACGTCGCCGCGCCGCGCCGGGCCGGTCATGGCATCATAGGGCCCCACCTCGAAAACCTTTGCCAGAGTAGCCTCGGCGAGCGGCTTCACCACCTCGAGCGGGAAGCCCCCGCGGGCGAGCACCTTGCGGCACTCTTCGAGCAGATATACGCTGAAATTACTCGTAAGCACTCCGGCTATGTGCAGCAGCGCACGCTTATCTGAATCGGCCTCGTAGAAGTGGTCCGAAAGCATCGACGCCACGGCTTTGAGCGGCGCCATGTCGGCTTCCGAGACGGTCTCAAGGAAAAAGGGCACCTCGCGCAGCTCCACATCGACATCCTTGGAGAATGTCTGCAGTGGATATAGCACGCCGGCACGCCGATGATACCGTGCGGGCACGTCCACCGGCACGCTGCCGGAGGTATGCACCACCAGCGCATCGGTACGCGGCAGGCGCGCGGCCACTTCGGCCACAGCGCCGTCCTTGACGGCTATCACCGTCAGATCGAGGTCTTGGGGAAAATCTTCTATATTATATATGTGTGCGCCCACTTCGGCTGCAAGTTGCGCCGCATGCTCCTGCGTGGGAGCCGACACGGCCACGATATCGCAGCCGGCAGCCTTCAGGCCGCGGGCAAGATGTGTCGCCACATTTCCGGCGCCTGCTATCCCTACCCGCAAGCTCATTCTTCAGATGCGCGCCAGCGGTCGATATGCACTTTCTCCCACAGGAGTTTCGAGGGGTCCACGGGACGCCGCTCTTCGTCGGGATGACCCAGCGTGACGATACATTCCACCACCATATTGTCAGGGATGCCGAGTATCTCGCGCACGATTGTCTCGGCTGATTCGCCGTCGGCGGCAAATCGGCTCCGCACCTGTATCCAGCACGCTCCCAGCCCGAGAGCCGTAGCCTGCAGCTGCATGTAGGCGGCAGCTATCGACATGTCTTCGATATACATGTCGCTCTTCTCGGCATCGGCACATACCACCACCGCCATTGTGCAGGCCTCTATAGGCTTGGTGCCGAAGCTTTTGCAGGCGTCCAGGCGTTCGAGGTCTTCGCGCTGCTCCACCACAACGAATTGCCATGGGCGCGCGCTTTTCGAGGTAGGCGCCAGCAGGGCGGCTTCGAGGATAGTCTTCACATCCTCAGGGTCGAGAGGCTGCGACGTATAGCGCCGGATGCTATGCCGACGTATCAGAAGGTCATGAAATGATTCCATATGAGATTGTTTATTTTTTGTATACCCAGGCCGACTCAAAGACCGCTGCGATCTCAGGCCGTGATTTGGCAGCTGCGGCTTCGGCAAAAGATGCACCGTCCGCTGCATAGACGCGGTAGCGGCCATCGCTGTTTACGATACCCAGCGGCAGCTGCGGATAGCGCGATATGAATTTCTCAGCCTCAGCCTGCGAATTGAGCGACGCCACTATCAGCAGATAGTCGCCCGTCGGAGCGGCCTCGGCAGCCTCCGGCTCCACCGGCACGTAAGCATCTTCGTGGCGGTTTACGACAAGTACGAGCGTCGATTCCGACGCGCCGGGCATAGGCAGCAGATTTTCAGTCTTGGGAGACGTCGATACTATCGACGCATAATTCTCGGGGCGGTCACTGTCGAGATTGTTCATCACCACCCATCCGGCCACGAGAGCTACCAGCAGACACGCGGCCACGCGGCCTGTGCGCTGGAGCGCGCGGCTCCAGTCGAAGCGTTCGGCTCCGGCTTCCTCTGTCTCATATTCATCGTCGGGCTTCACCGAAATCATCGGCACAGCCACATCAGGCAGCCACATATAGCCCGGCGAAAGCCACGCTTCAGCCGACGGACGGAACGACAGCGTACCGTCGCCCAGCACACTCAGCCGTCCCGCATGGCCCAGAGCCACACTGCCTTCTTCACGGAGGCTCGCCTGCATTCGCGCCACACTTTCAGCCACGATCTGCTCGGCACGTTCCTGAGCTACCCCGTCGCGCCGCGAGATGGAGCGGGCTATGGATGCGTCGCCCGATACACGGGCCGGGTCAAAGGTGAACGTGCGACGCGGGCTTTGCCAACCCGACAGCTCAGGCATGTAGCCCGCACGCTCGACATGCGCCTCCACACAGCCTATGCCCGGAATGACAACACGCTCTGCATGCTGCAATATATAATCAATGTGACGTCCGATGGTTTTCATTTCAGAGGATTCTTGTTGCAAAATTACGACTTCTTTTTCATTCTGCAAAACACATTTTTAAATTATTTATATGCTTTTTCTTTCCTTAAACCGCGGAATTAGCCTAACTTTGCGCCATTCAATCGCATACAATGAAGAAATTACACTTAATCTCAACTTTAATTTTTGCACTCTTTGCATCCATCGCCGCCACTGCTCAGACTGTCCCCGCCGATAGCCTCAACTTCGACGAAGACCCTTATTTTCTGCTCATGGGCGAAGCCGACGATGCCATCTCACGTCAGGACTGGCCCGAGGCTGCCGCACGTCTCTCGGATGCCCTCGCCGTAAAGCCCGACGCCCCTACAAATCCGCTCCTGCTCAACAACCTCGCCACAGTATATACATATATGGGACGCGACTCCATCGCACTCGC
>CANSGE010000128.1 GCA_947646295.1 uncultured Bacteroidales bacterium | reverse complement strand
GCCGTCATGTGAGGCCATATCCCGATTTTTCTGAGCAAAAAGTGTATCTTTGCACTATGAAAACCCTACCGGCCATATTCACCCGCAAGACGGCATTTGTGACACTGCTCGCCATAGTAAGCATCGGATTCGCGTTGCTTTTCATGCTCATGTGGCCATACCACGATGACCTGTGGTTTTACGGCAGCTTATGCAGATACTCGGGCGGCGATGGCTGGCAATGCGGGCCTCACCTCTGGCATGGATACGTAGAAACCATACGCGAGCACTTCCTCTACGACAATTTTCGCCTGTCCAATATTGTAGCCACAGCTCTCCTCCCCGCTCCGAGATGGATAGCTATGTCACTTACATCGGCAGCTATGATAGTCGCAGTGATAGCGATGTGCAAGATTTGCGGTGTGGGCAGCCGACATCTGTTACGGGCTACAGTCCTGCTGTGTGCCTTGACCTTCTATCCCCCCTGGTCGGATCAGATGTTCTCGATGATCTTTTCGTACAACTACACGTGGGGAACAATGTGGTTTTCCCTCGGACTGTATCTTTTCAAGGCCAACAGACTTCCGGGTATTATTGGAACTATGGCGCTTGGTATAGTGACCGGATGGTGGCATGAGGGCTTCGCCGTGCCGCTTCTATGCGGTCTATGTATCCTTTTAGTGTATCCGGGCCGACGTGACTTCCGGCATTTCAGCTATCTCGTCGGGCTGGCCGCGGGGCTTTATCTTGTCACACTCTCTCCGCTTTTCTTCAATCAAAGCACCGGCTATGCTGCCAATTTCATGCAGCGCCTGAGTCTCTCCACTGCTATCCGCCACTTTCTGCTTTTCGTCGAAATCACAGCTATATTTATAATGATCGCGCGCGGCCATCTCCGCCGGTTGCTCCGCGACGAACTCGCCGTGTGTCTCACCGTCGTTTCGATAGCTGCTTATGGTATCGGAATCATCGGCGGGACATTACGGAGCGGATTCGCAGGATTCATCGCGGAAGGCATGCTCGGGGTCGTTTTGCTCGGATATGTGCACATGCACCTGCAACGCACTCTGCGCGTCACATTGCTGGCAACAGCATGGATTTTCATGACAGCACATTTTGCCGCGGCCGCATATCACATGGCACGCACCACCGGGATGGTACATGAAATCATATCCGATTACACCTCAGGAAAGACAGACAAGGCAGGCGCGATTTTCGCACCGATACAATACGAGTGGGAGATGCCATGGTACGTTGCCGGCAAAGTATCCACCAAGGTCTTCTACGACAAATGCACCCGCAGTGATATCAACGCCATGCAGCCACACGGAGCATTCTATATCATCCCTGCAGATTTGAAAGATTATACAGCCGGGCTGGGCCGGATTGTGGACGTAAGCTCCGGATTGCGCATTTACCGAAATCGGCTGGTCGCGCCGCTTGACAGCATTCAGTTTCACGACGTATCCGTGGGCCGGGTAACACGCACCGACGGTAAATATACATTCACACATTCCGAAGATCTATATATGGAAAAGTTTGTCGGAGCCGACGGCCGGACTTACGCACTCATCAACTATCGTCCGCACCTGTCACACATACTCCTCCCCGATATCAAGCACATCGAATACAATCCTGATAACACCTATATCGATTACGATTTCAAATGAACTCCTGAGCTCAATCCATCCACTCCGCGGCTGCGATGGAGTCGGCCAAAGCCTCGAATACGGAAAGCGGGATTGTGATCACGTCCTTTTGTGCAGGCTGCTCCGGCGACGGGGCCGGGCTCTCTTCCACTTTCACTTTCTTTGATTTTGGAGCCTTCTTTTTGTCAGCCTTGGTCACGCTGCCAAGCACGCGTCCTCCGGCATAATAGCGCTCGGCCCAATAACCATCCTCGATACTGCTGATCATCACCCCTCGCGACGAGGAGGCATGTATCATCTTGCCATCTCCGATGTAAAGCCCCACGTGGTTGATACGCTTGCCGCCCGTCTTGTTTACAAAAAACACAAGGTCGCCCTCAGCGAGAGATTTTCGCTCAAGCGTCCGTCCGTACTCACACTGCTGCGCACTCGTACGCGGCAATCTGATTCCTACGGCCTGCTCAAAGACATTGCACGTCAACCCCGAGCAATCCACTCCCGAGCGGTCATTGCCCCCGTAGCGGTAAGGCGTCCCAAGCCACTCACGCGCACAATCCACCACCTGCCGCGCCGCCCGCGGATCAGCCGCATCCACACGCTCATAGCGGCCGCGGTCGCCCCGCACCGTATGTCGCGACGATTTGCAGCCTGAAAGCCCGCTCAGGACGGCAATGGTCAAAAGTATGACAGCAGATTTGTACATCATGTGACAAAGATAGATTTTTTATGCGTAACCGCCAATCATCATTTAAGCTTTTTGACATTTTTTACTATATGCTACGCCATTTAAACCAATAAAAAGAATTAACTTTGCAAAAGTACTTACTTAACAACCGACATAAACATGAAATTCACCCCATTATTGCTCCTTACCGCACTCGGGGCAGGAGCCGTCACTGCATCAGCTCAGGCTAAAACAGAAGACGAAGTCATCCTCCACGCCTGGAGCTGGAGTCTCGACACTATCGCCGACAACATGAAGGACATCGCCGCCGCAGGATATACCTACGTGCAGACGTCCCCCGTGCAGGCATGCTTCGTGGGCGACGGCGGAGGCAAAGCCCTCTTCAGCGAGCCCGGCGACAGCATTCAAGGTAAATGGTATTACTACTATCAGCCTACCGACTGGCAGATAGGCAATTATATCATGGGTACACGTGACGACTTCAAAGCCATGGCCGACAGTGCATACAAGTATGGCGTAAAAGTGATCGTCGACGTCCTGCCGAATCACACCGCCATCGACCACACAGCCGTACTCCCCGGTCTCGACAATGCAGTGGGCGGACACGAAAACCTCTTCCACGAGCGTGGCTTCACTCCCATACGCAAGTGGAACGACCGACTCGAATGCACCACAGGCGAAATGGGCGGCCTGCCTGATGTAAATACCGAGAACCCTGACTTCCAATATTATTACCTCCAGTACGTCAATGATCTGATCAACCTCGGCGCCCGTGGCTTCCGCTACGATACAGCAAAACATATCGGCCTCCCCTCCGATCCTCTTGACCCCAAATCTGAGAAAAACAATTTCTGGCCCATTGTCACCGGACGCGAAGGCGTCAAAGGCCTGTCACTGCTCATGCCCGACAGTCTCTACATCTACGGCGAGGTACTGCAGGATCAAAACGTGAAAGAAACCGAATACGCCGAATACATCGACATGACCGCCAGCGCTTACGGCCACTCACTCCGCGATGCCTTGCGCGCCGGAAAAGTCAGCGAGCGCCTGCTCACTGACTGGGAACATCCCGTATCGCCCGACCGTCTCGTCACATGGGTTGAGAGCCATGATACCTATGCAAATGCACACGAGTCGGCCGATATCCCCGACGACCTCATCCGTCTCGGCTGGGTTTTCCTCACAGCTCGCCAGCATGCACGTCCCCTTTTCTTCAGCCGTCCCGCCGGCAGCACACGCGACAATTATTGGGGCAACAATGTACTCGGCGCCCGTGGCAACGACGAATTCAAGCATCCCGAAGTCGTGGCCGCCAACTTCTTCCGCAAAGCCATGTCAGGCGAAGCCGAGGAAATCATGACTGCCAAAGACAACGCCGTGATAGAGATATGCCGTGGCGAAGCCGGAGCATCTCTCATCAACCTCAGCGAAGCCAAGCAGAAAATCAAGATGGGCACATCTCTCCCCGACGGCACCTACACCGATGAGGTTCACGGCACGCAATTCAAGGTGACAAAAAGTGTCATCGAAGGCACACTCGCGCCACGAACTTCTTACATCCTCTACGCCAAATGACCTGCCTTAGCCGATAAAAAGCATAAAATTTTATGCTGAAAAACATATTGATTGTCCACACTGTAAAATTAACTGATTTTAACAGTGTGGACAATTTCTTTACTACAATCAGCACAACCCTCCAATATGAAGTATATAATTGAATTACCCAAGCAGCACACAAGCATTTTTCAATATTTTAGTAAACTTGCGTACATTTTTACATAAAAATTACTTTACGCAAAATTTGGATAATCTGGCAAAACATCTTACCTTTGTACTCGGAAATGAAACGACAAGCATTTAGCTTTTTCATAGAAGAAGTTTAAAAAGAAATCTGGAATAGACATATTAATCTAACATTAAGTACTATGTGTAAGTGAGTAAGAGCGGTCTGTGAAGATCGCTCTTATTAGTTTACACTTTTTTACATACGAAACGCCCACAAATCCGCCGGGATTGACTAACTTCGCGCCCGAAAAAAATGATCTCACCTATGAAACGTAGTCTTATAGCACTCGCATTGGCCACCTTCACCCTCGGCGTAGCCGAATTCGGCATGATGGGATTTCTCTCATCCGTTGCCGGGGGACTGGACATATCCATCACCGGCGCCGGCCACCTCATATCAGCCTACTCTCTTGGTGTGGCTGTAGGTTCGCTCCTTCTGGTCGTACTCAGGCGCATGCCTCTGAAAAAGCTCACCCTCCTGCTCGCTGCAACAATATTCGTGGGTAACCTCGCTGCCATGCTCGCCCCCTGATATCACACCCTCCTCATTGCACGCGTGATATCAGGACTGCCACATGGAGCATTTTTCGGCGCGGGGGCAATAGTATGCACACGCATCTCACAGAAAGGACGCGGCGCTCAAGCCGTAGCCACGATGATCGGTGGCATGACCGTGGCCAACCTCATAGGAGTTCCCGCCGCGACATTCCTCAGCAATACATTCGGCTGGCGCGCACCATTCGCCATGATCACATTATGCGCACTCACAGCGTGTATATGTATCCGTGCATGGCTCCCCTACCTCGCCCCACTGCCCGACAATGGCATCAAAGGACAGCTGCAATTCCTGCGCCGTCTCGACCCCTGGCTCATATACGCAGGTGTATTTTTCGGTCAGGCAAGCGTTTACTGCTGGCTCAGCTACATCGACCCCATCATGACAAATGTCACTCACTTCAGCCCTGCTGACCTCACTTGGATCATGATGCTCGTAGGCGCAGGTATGATCGCCGGCAATTATCTCGCCGGCAAACTCGCCGACAGATATACACCCGCCAAAGTTTGTTCCGCAATCGCCCTTCTTCTCATCATTATCATGCCGGCCGTCTACCTGCTCGCACCGCACAAACTCCCCTCCCTCCTGCTCGCCTTCATAGCCTCAGCTGCGCTCTTCGGCATCGGCGGACCGCTACAGTACCTCATAGTGAAATATTCACGCGGAGGCGAAATGCTCGGCGGCGCAGGCATACAGATAGCCTTCAACACCTCCAATGCCATGTCGGCAGCCGTCGGAGGCGCGCTCATACATGCAGGATACAGCCTTGCCTCTCCGGCATTGATCGGACTGCCGTTCGCCACCATCAGCGCAATCGCCCTGCTCACTCTCACCCATCGCGAAAAAGCCCGGCAATGAGCGTCATCGCTCAATCCGCCGGCTTAGCCGTAGCCTTACGCTTTTTCTGTAAAAATGTAAGACCGTAGCCACACCAGAGCACTATCGGGAACATCAACGGATAATGGTAGCGGGTCATCACAGAGAAGAGTGCCGTAGCCGCCGTACCAAGTATCGTGACCGTAAGCACCATACCTTTCATGCTCAACAGATCGCGCCGCCGCACTATTATAGCCACCGTCGCACCTATAAGCACCAGATAATACCATATACTCTTCGCCACTTTCTTGAAAAAGATAGGCCAATATGACAATCCCTGCACCTTCGCACTCGAATACCCCATCGAATTTTTATACAGATATCCGTCAAAACCCGTATCGTGACTATAGAGCGCCGCGAGCTTAAAAAAGTACAACTTCGTATACCGCCCGGGGTTCTCCTTGATCCATTCTATCGCTCGGGCCTTCCAGATAGAATCCTTTTCAGCGAATGTACGCTCATCGAAATCGTCAATATACATTTCGTTTTCAGGATTGGCATAAAATACCACATTATTACCCGTAGCAGCACTATTCGCCGTCAAGCCCAGATTGAGGCCTCCCGTCGAAGATTGAGCCACAAAATACCCGATTTTGGCATACACCATAGTACCGACCAGCACCACCACAGCCAATGCCGCCAATGCCGCCGTGAGATACCGCATTACATTATAACGGTTGACATACATCACCGCAATGGCCCATGGAACAAATATCACCACCAGCGGACGTATCGTATTAGCCAAAGCGATAAACACCCCGGCTAATATGACAGCCCACCAGCTCCGGCGGTAACACAGACACACCCCGCCAAGCGCCAACACAAGAAACGGCAGCTCCGTGGCAGCAGGCACCACAGACGTCCACGTAGAATAAAGCAGGCTCCAGATCCCTACAGCAAGCCACGCCGTCTTGCGATTGAACGTCTTCAGGCCTATATACCATATCTCATACGTTATCACACATGCCATCAGCAGATTGATGATACTATTGAAATCAAACGACCCGAACAGCCTCAACTGCACAAGATAATAATTGATCAGCGTAGGAGCCAAAATATAGATATGATATATATCCTTTTGAGCCGGATACCACTCGCCATGCTGCCGGCAATAATCAGCCAGCTCGAAATGCGTATAGCAATCACTCAACGGAGGCATCCCCCAAAAACTGATGATATAACATATCTGTATTACGACACATAAAGCAAAAGCCCCCAGACCAAAATATCGGGCCATACTTTCAGAAATGATCGGGAATTTTGAATACTTGGTATTATCCATATTATATATGCGTGTGTAGGTTTATACTGATTTTGTCGGCTGCAAATGTAAATAAAAGGTAGTATACATGCAAAATTTAGTAAAAAATACTTCAGATAAATCCCGATATCCGCCCCACCCCGGCCACATAACGATGATGCGCCAAAAACCTAAAAAAAATTTCTCACTGATAGCCAACGCCATACAAAAAACCTCACAAAAAAACTCCTGAAAAATTTGCACAGTTCAAAAAAAACGTCTACCTTTGCATCGCAATTGAGAAACAAAGCACATTGATTCGCTAGCTCAGCTGGTAGAGCACAACACTTTTAATGTTGGGGTCCTGG
>CANSGE010000127.1 GCA_947646295.1 uncultured Bacteroidales bacterium | reverse complement strand
GAAACCCAATCTAACCAAATTCATTACAATTCTTGCCATGATCGCTGTTGCACTGTCGGCTTCAGCGGAAGATATCTATAAATCAGACCGCATCCGTTGGCTCGATATAGCTGAGAAATACAAACCTCAGCTACATGAGACAGTCGTACGCCCGCGGGCAATCGTAGAAGCGGTGCACGACAGCTCAGCATACCAGCATTGGCGCTACGACTCTGTGGCTGATCCGCGCACAGGACTCTATACCCGCAGCATGAAAGACGTCAAGGCTGTGACTCTCGATTTCGGGAAACATCTCACAGGATATTTCACATTTCATACAAAGACACTTTACCGATGTCAGGACGCACCGGTGCGTATCCGCTTTTTCTTCGGAGAACTGCCGGCTGAGATGAATACACCGCTTGATCCATGGCAGGGAGGGCTGAGCCGTGCGTGGATGCAAGATGAGATTGTCACCGTTGAAGAGGTTGATAAAGATATAACTTTGCCCCGCCGTCTGGCATGCCGGTATGTACGTGTGGAATTGCTGGGAGCTTCTCCCGATTTTGACTTTGCACTGGATGATATGAAATTTACCGCCGTGTCATCCGCCGGCGACTGCCTGACTACTGTGGATTCATCGTGCCCGGAATTGATACGGCGCATCCGTGATGTAAGTGTGGAGACGCTCCGGGAATGTATGCAGACAGTCTATGAGGACGGTCCAAAACGTGACAGACGCCTATGGGTGGGCGATATGTACCTCCAGTCACTTGCCAACCGCTACAGTTTCCGCAACTTCGAGCTTACGAAGCGTTGTCTGTATCTTTTCGCCGGGCTCTCAGCTGATGACGGAACGATAATCGCCAATATATTCGAACGTCCTGAGCCGCATCCGCAATATGGTACGTACTGTCTTACCTATAGCCTCCTATGGAATTCCACTCTGCTTGAATATGTGAAAGATACCGGTGATATGGAGACCGCACTTGACCTCTGGCCTGTGGCCCGCCGGCAAGTGGAGGATGCTCTCACCTATGTGCGGCCCGACGGTATTTTCGATGAACATAGTCGTGAGGGCTGGGTATGGCTTTTCTTTGATTGGCGCGATGGCCTTGATACGGAGGCTCCGATGCAGGGTGCGACAATCTTTGCCATTGATCAAACATACGAGTTGGCAAAACTGTTAGGAAAGGAGTCGGATGTGAAACATTGGCGCGATATTTCCTCAAAGATGAAAAAGGCCGCCCGCCGTCATATGTATGATTCCCGCAAAGGTGTCGTGCTGAGTGGGCCGACCAAACAGCTTTCTGTACTTGCGCAGACATGGATGGTCAAAGCCGGCGTGATCAATGCCCGTGAGGCGCGCAAGGCGATTTCGGAAACGCTCGCATCGGATTCAGCATATATGCCCGGCACACCTTACGCTACGCATTATCTTATTGACGCGATGTTGACCGCCGGAATGGCTGATGAGGCCCGCGATTACCTCACGGAGTATTGGGGCGGCATGGTGCGCAAAGGCGCCGACACGTTCTGGGAATCATATGACCCGGCCGACGATTTTATCTCGGCGTACGGTTTCAGTCCTGTCAATAGTGCCTGCCACGCATGGAGTTGCACGCCGGTATACTTTATACACAAGTATCCCGAGATTTTCCAGCGGTGATGCTCTGCCAGTTTCATAATTTTTGACTACTTTTGCCGACGATAAGGACTAAAAAGATTGAAAAGATGAATACATTTCTCCAACGTATACCCCCGGTAGTGCTCAATCTGCTCGCCATCAATCTCATATTGCTTGGCGTGACGGCATTGGTGCCGTCGCTGGGGTTGAAACTCGACACACTCTTCGCGCTTCACTATTTCTCATCGCCGGGCTTCAATCCGTTGCAGCTCATCACGTATATGTTCCTGCACTCGGGCTTCATGCACTTCTTTTTCAATATGTTTGCCTTGGTGATGTTTGGCGCGGTGATCGAGCGCGCGATGGGCAGCTACCGATTCCTGTTCTATTATATCTCATGCGGTATAGTGGCGGGATTGGTGCAGATGGGCGTTTTTGCCATCATGATTTCAAAATATCATGATATATATAGCCCCGAGCAGTACAATTACATCATCACCGAGGGTTGGAATCTCATCAAGCAGGGATACAATTACAGCGATCCTACGGCCGGTACCCTCAATCAGCTCGTCAATATGTCGATGGTAGGGGCATCCGGAGCGGTTTACGGTGTTATCCTTGCGTTCGGCATGCTCTTCCCAAACCAGCCGATTTACCTCTTTTTCATTCCTGTGCCCATCAAGGCTAAATGGATTGTGATAGCTTATGCTGTGATCGAACTTACCTCGGGGCTCGGCAATATGGTGGACAATGTGGCGCATTTCGCACATCTGGGCGGTATGCTTGCCGGTGTCGCGCTGATATTGTACTGGAAGCATCGGGGTGTATTCAATAACCGCTGGTTCTTCTGACGATGAAAGAAGTAAAAAAACGCAATCTTTGGATAAGGATATTGCGTTTTCTCCTGATATTGGTGACTTTAGTGGTCACATTCGGTGTGATCGTTGCCGCATACGGTGGCTACTACCCTCCCTCCGAATACCGGGGACTGTGCCTGATGGTGATGACTTTTCCTATCTGGCTTTTGAGTCTGCTGGTGCTCGCGGTGATCGACTTGTTGCTTTGTCGCAAGGCATTTATGATCGCGCTCATTGGATTTGTGGCTACCATTCCGTCAATATGGGATTACTGTCCGCTTAATATTACGTCGGCCGACGTCCCGGCGGAAGCGCGAGGCCGCACATTCACCCTGCTGACTTACAATATCACCAATTTCACCGACATGACGGGCACTTATCCCGACAGCATCAACCCGACGCTGTCATACATCCTGCATAGCGGCGCCGATGTGGTGAATCTGCAGGAGTGTAGCGATATCTCCGTCGATAAGGCGCACTGTGTGACGTCAGCGCAGATCGACTCGCTGTACCAAGCCTATCCCTATGTGATGCTATACGGCAAGTCGCAGTGCGTGCTCTCCAAGTATCCGGCGGAAGTACTCGATATCGGTCAGCCGGTCAAGGGTGTCAATGAGATAGCTGCCGTGCGCCTCAATATCGAGGGCGAGCTCATCACTCTTTTTGATGTGCATCTCGCGTCGTACCGTCTTACGCGCGATGATAAGAGCCTTTTCCGGGAGGTCACCGACCTCAAGGCCGACAATAAGGCTGAGCTGGTGGCTGTGCGCTCACAGCTTATATCCAAGATACAGAAAGCTGCCGAGACGCGTGAGCTGGATTGCCTGCGTCTGATGCGCTATATACGTCATTTCGGCGGCCCGAATGTCATAGTTGCCGGTGATTTCAATGATGTGCCCGGCTGCTTCACGCTGCGTAAGCTCGAGGAACTGCAGCTGCGCCCGGTCTATCCCGAGGTTGGCTTTGGCCCGATGGTGACATTCAACAACGACCGCTTCTATTTCCGCATCGACCATGTGCTTTACCGTGGCGACCTGCTGCCTATCTCGCTCAAAAAAGGAAAAGTGCGGTATTCCGATCACTATCCGCTGAAAGTGACTTTCGCGCTGACGGGGCGTTAACACTTTTAACACACTGCAACACAGTCACATCTATGGGTTGTTGAAAAATATGTTGCAAAACATGTTTTTGCGATATCTTTGTATTTCAGTTACTTAGCTGATGTATTTCACAGAAATAAAATCTGATTAGCATTTTTTATCATTACTTTTGCCACAAACTCCGGCGATTTTTTGTAACTTTGGGAAGTGCGATGCAAAACGCACAGAAATATTAACAATCGTCATGGAGCAGACATTTATAATCCTTAAACCATCAACAATCCAGCGCGGACTCGTGGGAGATGTCCTCACACGCTTTCAGCGCAAGGGTCTCCAGATCACAGCGATGAAGATGGCGCAACTCACCGAGGCAATCCTCCGCGAGCATTACGCCCACCTCATCGAAAAGCCATTCTTCCCCGACCTTCTCCGGTCGATGATGGCTACACCCGTGATACTGATGGTGCTCAAGGGTAAGGACGCCGTCGAGGTCGTCCGCCAGATGATAGGCTCGACCAATTGCCGAAAAGCCGCCCCGGGTACTATCCGCGGTGATTTCGGTATGTCAGGCCAGGAAAATATAGTGCATGCCTCCGACAGCATTGACAATGCAATTATCGAAATCAACCGATTCTTCAAACCCGAAGAAATCTATGACTACGATCTCTTGTTGAAGCCAGCTACATACGCTCCCGACGAATTATAATTGACATACTAACCTCTTAAACCAATCCTCTCTCTCACTTAAAATCAGACATGAAACTCTCCCAAGGTTTATCATTTCTAACAGCATTACTCATTTGCGGCGCATCGGCGACCGCTCAAACATATCGTCTCCCCGGACAGCATGGCGCCCAGCATGGCGAGCTCATCGCCTCGCAGACCAATACCGTGGAAGTGGGCAATACAACCCGCTATCTCGAGTCGCTCTTCGAAGAAGAAGAGGAACCCGAATTTGATATCTATACCGAAGGTTGGGAAAGCGGCTTCGTGAATTGCTACCGCAACGCCACAGTGCCCCAGACCGCAGTGATAGATGTAAGCAAATATGCGATGCCCCATCCCGGCTACATCACCTCACCTTACGGATACCGCAAGAAATTCCGCCGTATGCACAAGGGTATCGACATCAAGGCCAACACCGGTGATACCGTCCGCGCGGCTTTTGATGGCAAAGTACGACTCACAAAATACGAGGCTCGCGGCTACGGCTACTACGTAGTGGTGCGTCATACCAACGACCTTGAGACCGTATATGGTCACCTCTCGAAATTCCTCGTAGAACCTGATCAATACGTACGCGCCGGCGACCCCATCGCTCTTGCCGGCAACACAGGCCGCAGCTTCGGCTCGCATCTACATTTCGAGACACGCTATATGGGATATGCGATCAATCCGGCCGCTATATTCGACTTCGCCAACCAGACAACCCATACTGATACATATACATTCGACAAGAATACGTATCAGAATGCCCGAAACTTCTCGCCGGAGGCAAATGCCGCCTATGCAGCGCAGTACCGGGCTACGCACAAGGTCGAATACGGCAGTGCGGCACGCAAGAGCACATCGACATCCTCGAAGTCATCAGGCTCACGCAGCTATAAGGTGAAGAAGGGCGATACTCTCAGCCGCATCGCATCGCGCAACGGCACTACTGTGCAGGCGATATGCCGCCTCAACGGCATCAAGTCATCGGCGAAGCTGCGTCCCGGCCAGACTCTGAAACTCAAATAAGTCACCACAAATCATTATCACATATTACGCGTCTGTGCTCATGCACGGGCGCGTCTCTTTTTTATGAACAATTCGCCCGCTGAGACGTAAGAGTAGTATATACATTATTTATTATGGCAGAAAAATTGACAAAAGCCGAGGTGACGATTACGGCACTCGGCTTGATAGTGATAGCTCTTTTGATCGCAGTAGTGGTATTGGTGGTGGTCGAGCCACACAACAATCCCGATGATATCATCAATTATCCGCTCAATGCCAATCAGATGGCCATTGAGAATACGATGGACAAGGGTATGGTGGAGGCCACACCTGATGCTTACCGGGTGGAAGTGGTCACAGTGAATCGTTGAAGATGCGTCCTTGCAACGCATCACGATGCTTGAGGTAATCTTTCGACGCCAGATATTCGTCGATTACGTCGGCGTGCTTTACGCGGTGGAGATCCGTCCCGAGGAAGTCCACTAAATCTTCTTTGATGAGGACTTCAGCGATGTGTTTTTCCGCCGGCCCGTACGCCCCTGCAAGGCTCAGCACATTGCACTGAAAGAGCAGCCCGGCATCATGCAGCTGCTTGTAGCGAGCCTTACGGTTGTAGTAGTAGCTGTATCGTTCGGGGTGGGCGAGTATGGGGCGATAGCCCTTCACCTGCAGGTCAAATACGAGCTGGTCAAGATTCCAGGGCTCCTGCATGAACGCATTTTCTATCAAAATGTAGTTTTGAGGAAGCGTCATGGGGTTGCCTTCATCGAGCTGCTTCACGAGTAGGTCATCTATACGGTATTCGGCCGAATGCAGAATTTCGGGAGAGCCGGATACATCGGCCAGCGCCTTGCGCAATTCCTCCAGCGGCGGCTCCACAGTGGCCCGCGTATTGGGAAAGGTGCCGAAGGTCACGTGAGGCGACGCGATGATACGTCGCAATCCCCACTTGGCCATGCGTCCTACCAGCTCCACCGATGTATTTACGTCAGGTGAGCCGTCATCTATGCCGGGGATGATATGGCAATGGATATCTGTATTGAAAAAGAGCTGCTCGGGCTCGCGTTTGCGTTTGAAGAAGTTGAACATATAATTCGTAAATTATCTCTACAAAGTTAACAAAAAAATCCGGAATATATTGCGTGGCACATCGGCGCATCTTTGCTTTTTATGTGCAAAATTTTGAAGCATCGGAATATTTATTGTAACTTTGAAGCGTGAAAGCGCCTCCGCATGGCTGATGTGAGGCTGCAAAACAAACATAAAATACTATGGCTACAACTGTTGACCATTCTACCATACCTGACGAATTCAAAGACATCGCGCCCTACGACGATGCGCAGTACAAGGAAAAAATCGCTCAACTCGTCAACGAACCGGGCTTCGAGCATGCCGTACGCTACGTGCTGCCTGATGTCGATTATACCGCTTTTACCGAAAATCTCCTGCAAGTCACAAACCAGCACGAGTTTCAGTACAACGTCATGGGCCCGTTTCTCGAAATGCTTGTCAAGACCACTACTGCGGGTCTCACATGCGACGGCGTAGAGAATTACCGTCCCGACGGCAGCTATACATGCATCACCAATCACCGCGATATCGTGCTGGATGCATCTTTTCTCAATCTCTGCTTCATCCGCCTCAATCTGCCCATCACACAGGTGGCCATCGGCAACAACCTCCTCATATATGATTGGATCACCGATCTGGTGAAGCTCAACCGCAGTTTCATCGTCAAGCGTGACGTCCGCATGGTAGAGACCCTCAAGGCTGCCCGCCAGCTTTCAGGCTACATACATTATGCCATCAATCAGCGCCACGAATCCGTATGGATAGCCCAGCGCGAGGGGCGTGCCAAGGACTCCAATGACCTCACGCAGGAAAGTCTCATCAAGATGCTCGCGCTGGCGCCCGATGCCGACGTGCTCGACAATATCATAGGGGCACATCTCCTGCCCGTATCCATTT
>CANSGE010000126.1 GCA_947646295.1 uncultured Bacteroidales bacterium | reverse complement strand
GAGCGCTTCGACGTATTCGCCGAAGTCGATGGAGAATCCCTGGCGGCTGCGTCCACGGTAATTGGTCACAGTGAGACCGGGGTGGGGTAGGGGGGTCACTTCGTAGATGGCACGTGTTGCGGCTGCCACTTCGCCAAGATGATGTGTATCGAGCACGGCGATTGTGCAGGTGCGGTCTTCGGGATTGGCCTGTGTGTTGTAGTGGTCAAATGTATTGGTGGCTGCCGAGATGAGTCCGGCGGGAGCATCTTTGAGCAGCTCGGGGAGGTTGCGGTCGTAGGGCATGCCGTCGCGTGGCAGCTCTGATGCACTCGCCATGATGTAATCCACGCAGTCGCGGAGCTGATAAGCTACCTCGATGGTGCTCATGTAGCAGCAGTCGAAGTAGAGATATTCGAAGCCGGCGCCGTCGAGAGCCTGGCGCAGCGATGTGACGTTCATGCGCTTACCGCGGTCTTCGCCGAACGAGAGCGGTCGGTAGTCGGGGTCGGCGTAGCCGTTTTCGAGCCAGCCGCTGCCGTGGCTCCAGAGCACGAGACCGTATTTTTCGGCTGGAGCAAGGCGCTTCATGTCGTCGAATACGGAACGCATCTGTGCTATGCTCACGGCTATGATGTCGTCGTCGTATTCCTTGAGGGTGACGAGCCCCGAGGGAGTGAGTCGGCTCAAGGTGGGGGTTTCGTCGTAGCGGGAGCGGAATACGAGCACTTCGCCGTCGAGATTGCCTGCGCGGGCTGCCGCGAGCATCTCGGCCACATCGGCATCGTCGGCCGATGGATAATCGACTCCGGCGATATTTTGCCCGATGCCGAGCGAATTGGCCGCTACCATATAGACGAGCACCGTGCGCGGAGCCTTGTCGACGGGTGCCGGCTCGTCTTTGGAGTCGGAACACGCCACAGCCGCGAAAGCTATGAGCGCGATCAATATGATGTTGAAAATGCGTAACTTTGTCTTCATATTACAAAGTTACGCATTTTCAATCAGCTGTCAATGACGGCTCTTGGAGAAATCGTGTTAAAAATGATTATTTTGCGAATCTGCGGGTGATGACGCTGCCATCGGTGAGGGTGGCGCGGGCGATGTAGACGGCTGTGATGCGGTCCGACATGTCGATTGCGTTTTCAGTAGTGCGTCCCTGACGGATACCGTCGATGGAGTATAGTTCGAGTATGTCGCCTTGGCGTGCGCCGGCGAGAGTGAGTGTCTGTCCGTCGTATTCGATGCTGCGTTCCCCGAGTCCGTCATCCGCTGCGCCCGTGGTCTGATCGAGCCTGAAGATGATGCTTGCCGATGTGCCGGTGATCTGGCGAGAGCCGTCGTAGATGGCAGCCATATACTGTGCTCCGTCAGTGCCGTCGGGCAGAGATGCGTCCACAGTGACGGTCTGCGATTGGCCCGATTCGAGATAGATGGTGGGGGTGCTGTATTGAGCCACCGCCTGTACGGTGCCTCCTGTGTAGGGGAATATTGCCACGGTGAGTGCGTCGGCGAAGTAGCCTTCGGTGCATGTGACATCAAATGAAATCTTGAAGCCGGATTTGTCGACGGCGTTCACATTACCTTCGACGGTCATGTCGGAGACGGTGATGGTCGTTGTGGCCGGGGCTTCCTGCACGGTGACGTCGACCGGAGAGCTGGCTGTGACTATGGCATTGTCCTGCACACGTACGAAGTAGAGCTTATAGTCGCCTGCGGCGGGAGCTGTGGATGATGCGCGGCGTGTGGCCGATGATGCCGTGGAGCCGAAGGCTGATTCGTAGACGAGCGATTGCGACTCACCCGCGCCGAGATCCACTGACAGCTCGTCGCCCATGGCCACGATCATATTGGATGAATTGACCAGCGCGGCCATGATGGTGCCGTAGTATTCATAGTCGGATGTATTGGTAGCGGTGGCTTCGATGCGGAAGTTTTCGCCGGCGTAGATAGTGGTGGTCACGTCGATGTCCTTGATGAGTATCGAGGCTTGGCCGCCGTGTACGAAAGTGGCTGCGCCGTCGGCCACGGTCATTGTGGCGTCATGTATAGCCGAAACTTTCACGAGTATGTCGTGCCACTCGCCCTCGGAGTCCATGAATGCCGGTGATACGGTGTACTTGCCGTCGGAGAGGGTCGACGGTATGGTCACTGAGTATTGAGTGAGTCCACTCATTGGAGAGCAGTCGGTGAGCACGCGTCCGGCGAGATATGATACTGTGCCGACAGAGTCGACGGTCTTCAAGCCGAGCGTGCACGAAATCGGTTCGATGGAGAGATTGTACACCGGGCCGATAACAGTAGCGTTGCCGCCGAGTGTGACGGTGGATGTGGAGATGAGGAAATTATTCTCAAGCACTACCTGCTGATAAACTTTTGAATCGGCCTGAGCCGGGCGGATGTCGGCGATGATGTCCTGCGTGAAATTATAGCCGGAAGAAGATCCGCCGATGCCCTGTGATACGGGGTCGAGGGCAGAAAGGAGAAAATAGCCGTTGCTCATGCCGCCCCAGCCCCAGTTGATGTGGAAGTAGCCGTCGGAGCTGTAGCCGTCGCATACGAATGAGTGGCCGCCTGTGGCACTCTGTCCCGAATACTGCACGGGGCCCACGGATGCAAGCTGCTCGTATACGATATCTTCCCAGTCTTCTTCCGAGTAATAGTCGCGCGAGAGGTAACGCACGCCCTTGTCGTAGGAAAAGTATGTGCTCAGGGCAGAGGCTACGTAGAATGAGGATGCGCCGCTCTCGGTGGAGCTATAGTTCATATCGACGCTCGTACCGCAGTCGTACATGAGCCGGGCGACGGCATTTTTCTGTGCTTCGGTGGCGTCGGACGTATAAGTGTCGAGCATTTCCGTCCAGTCGTAGGTCGATTGCGAGTAGTCGGCGGTGATGCTGATGCCTAAGGTAGATGATTTGTAAGAGTTTGAACCGGTGCCTTTTGCCGGCCAGTTGTGATATTTCATTATCTGAGCCATGGCTGTGGCTACGCATCCGGTCACGCTGCGCGATGTGCTGTCCATCGGGCAGAGATCATTGTAGGGTGCGCCTTGATTCCATTCCGTTGCGACGAGCGGCTCGATAGGTGCTTTTTCCTGAGCGGCTGCCCGAGCTTTGAAAATAGGCGATGATGAACGTGCCCATTCGATCTGACGTGCGTATTCATCTATCCAATAGCGCAATGCCGGTGGCATGTCGTCGGTGAGGGCCTTGTCGCCATAGCCCAGCAGGGCCGGGAAACTGTCGTCGGCCGGAGTGATGAGATATCCCTTCGGCGAGGTGAATACGTAAACACCGGCTTGGCCATCGTCGGTAGTGACGGTCTCGAGCAATGTCGCGGCAGAGGTGCGGGCGGCTGCTTTGCGCACTTGCGATGTGGATGCGGAGCTGACTCTTGCGAGAGCTTCTTCAGGTGAGATTATTTCGGCCTGGATGCAAGGCGTGATGATGCCGAGAGCCAATACCGGGAGTAAAATCTTCTTCATAGGACAAATAATAAGTGAATCATATCAGTTGTTAGATATGATTTCAACGCTTGGAAGTCCTATAAAGTTGAGAAATGGTTACAAATTATCTACAAATGTTACATTTCGGGCATTTCCAACAGCTGTGCCGATGGAAAGTGCCTGGAGAGATAGCGGCGTATGAAGCCGAGAGTGTCTTCGGCAATAACGGCATCGGAGTCGAAAAATTTGTTGTATATCACATACTTCAGTTCGATACCGCGGCGGGCGATGGCTTCGAGCGAAAGGATAGTGTGGTTGATGGAGCCGAGCACGCCGTTGGTCACCAGTGCCATCGGCAGGTGGCGGCTCTCCACGTAGTCGATGGTGAAGCAGTCGTCGGTGACGGGTACCATCAATCCGCCTGCCCCCTCGATGATGAGGCGGTCGTAGCGTGATTCGAGTATCTCGCGGCTGCGGTCCACGAGCGAGAGGTCGATGTCCTTGCCGTCGAGCCGGGCGGCCAGCTGTGCCGATGCCGGGTAGTGGAAGATGATCGGGGCGGTGGTGTGGTCGAGGTCCTCGGGCAGAGGATCTATGCCGAGCAGCCGGCGGTGTGCCTCTATGTCTTCGGATGAGTCCTCGCAGCCGGTCTGTATGAATTTCTGTGTTGCCACGCTGTGACCCTGCTCCATGAATATCCGTGCCAGGAAAGCGGTGGCATATGTCTTGCCGGCATCGGTATCGATACCGCTGAGAAAAATCGTCTTACACATTTTTTTTGAGAAGCATTATGAAAGGATGGTACGTGAGGGGGTAAAGTCCGTCGGTGTCCCGGGGCCATTCGTCCAGGAGGCGGCGTGTATTGACGGGTTCGCCGGATGTGCGCCCCAGGGAGTTGACGCCCGTATTGCGCAGATGCCGCATCGCCTCAAGTGGTGTGATGAAGCGCAGAGTCAGCCGGAAATCTTCAGAGCGGAGCACTTTGAAATGCCGCGAAGCGAGCGAAAGCAGTACGCCGGCTTCATACAGCGGCAGTTTTTTGCCTGATATGCGCGACATTTCCATCAGGTTGTCGGGCAGAAATGTCGAAATGAGCATCATGCCGTCGGCCGCGAGGGCTCGCGCGCAGTTTTCAAAGAAGCGTTGCGGCGAGTTGAACCATTGCATAGTCGAAGCCGAGAAAATATATCGGTGGCTTCCGGGAGCGGCTTCGGCTATGGCTGTCTCGGCGTCGACAGATGCGAAATCGTATCTTATGCCGTCGGGGAGTCCGGCAGGCGGGAGGCCCGAAATATCCCAGAGGTCGAAATGCGCCTGAGGGCAGGCTGCCATCAGCCGGCGTGTGAGCAATCCGCTACCCGACCCGATTTCGAGGATATTGCCGGTATAATCAGCGGGCACCATATCGGCGATGAGCCGTGCCATGCGGCAGCATATTTCCTGCTGAGCCGGCGAGTCGCCGTCGTAAGTCGGTCGCCGGGTGGCGAAATTGTCACGCATGAGGTCTTTGTCGATGATTTCCGAATCAAGCAGCCGCTGGAAGTCGGGCAAATGCCCCTCTCCGATACGGCGCACGGGCACGCCGAGGGTATGCCACGCGGCGAGCTGGTTGTCGGGCGGGAAGATAGCGTCGGACTCCGATACAATGGCGAGATCCCATGCCGTCTGCAGGCGCGTGGCAGTACTTGTGAGGTGGTGCACGGCGTCGAGCTCGTGTTTCAGCTCCTCGATATCGCGCCGGGGACGGCGCGCGTCGAATGTCGCGAAGTCGGTGCGCGAGAGGCACATGCGGCGGTAGAATTTCGTAAGATTACGCTCATTGAGTCCGTTGCGGGTGCCGAGATATATGGCCGGGGGGATACCAAGATGCTCGTCCACGGGCCGGATGGTGCCGTTGATGGCTATGCGTTTGGTGATTTTATTATCGAAAGTATCGCCGAGCGTGGCGGCTACGCCTACACCGAGCGACCAAGCCACAAGACATATTTCGGAATAGCGCCGGGTGAAGGACATGTCGCAGAGCGTGTCGCGGTAATCCCATACCACGGCGATGTCGTAGCCCGGGCGCGTCAGCCCCTCGAAAGGGCGCTCATCCATGCCCCATCCGGCGAAGAATAGTATGAGTCGCCCGGCACCGGTGTCGGAAATCAGACGGTACTGCATAGCACGCTTTTTAGTCGGATGATATCGTCGGTGGATAGGGCGGCCGACAGGCTGAATCGTATGCGCTCCGTGCCCGGCGGTACGGTGGGCACACGTATCGGCAATGCCTTGAATCCGCAGCAAAGCAATTGCTCTGAGCGGGCTACAGCCTCCCGCGCATCACCGATGATGAGCGGGCGGATGTGTGAAGGTGCCCCGCCGGGTATGGCTTCGGCAAGCATTCGGGCCAGGGCGCTGAGATGAGCGCGGCGGCTGTCGGCCTCAAGCGATTTCTGCCATGTGAAGGCCGACCATTGAGCGCACACCGGAGGAATCGCCGTGGAGAATATCAGGCTGCGGGCGCGGTTGACGGCAAATTCACGGAGCGGGGCCGCCATGATAGCATATGCGCCCGATGATGCGAGCGCTTTGCCGAAGGTACCCACGAGCACGTCGACCTCCTCGAGTACGCCGAGCCCCGCTGAGAGACCGAGGCCGCCCGGACCGAGCACGCCTGCAGCATGCGCTTCGTCGACGTAGAGGAGCGCCTGTGGATAGCGGCGCTTCAACTCCACGATTTCAGCGAGCGGAGCAGCGTCGCCGTCCATGCTGTAGATGCTTTCTATTATAATAAGTACGCGCGCGCGATGGGCGGCTTTCTCACTCAGTATCTTTTCGAGGTGGCGCAGGTCATTGTGGCGAAAACGCTCAAATGCTGCACCTGACAGCCGTATGCCGTCGATGATGCTCGCATGCACAAGCTTATCGGCTACGATAAGTGTATTTTTATCGGCCAGGGCGCTCACAAGCCCCGTATTGGCATGATAGCCGGAGTTGAAGAGCAGTGCCGGGCCGCCATAGCTGTCGGCGAGGAGCCGCTCGAGCTCGTCGTAGGCCCGCTGGTGCGCCCCGAGCAGACGCGATGCCGATGAGGTCATGAGCAGGTCGGCCGGATCGTATTTGCTGAAAAACTCTTGCCGGAGAGCGGCGTCGTCGCCTAAGCCAAGATAGTCGTTGGACGAAAGGTCGACCACATCGTGGGGCTGTTCGGCAGGGATACGCCGCAGATTGCCCTCCGCGTCGAGATGGCTCAACTCTTCATTGAAAAAGGAGTAACGCTCTGCCATTTTCAAAGATTTTTCACCATTTCAAGCATATTTTTCGCCAGATATTCGAGCTGCGCGTCGGAGATACAATAGGGGGGCATGATATATACGTTGCGCCCGAAAGGACGTATCCATACGCCCCGGCGTACACATTCTTTCTGAAATTCGCCCACATCGACCGGCTCTTTTGTCTCGATGACACCGATCGAACCCAATACGCGCACATCGGCCACGGAGTCGAAATCGCGGGCCGGAGCGAGCAGCTCTGTCATGCGAGCCTGCAGATGCGCCACGCGGGCAGCCATATCGGTTTCCATGAGCATTTTCAGCGATTCGACGCCCACGGCACAGGCCAGCGGATTGGCCATGTAGGTGGGGCCGTGCATGAGCACTCCGGCTTCGCCGCGTGATATGGTATCGGCCACGTCGCGGGTGGTGAGCACGGCACTCATGGTCATGTAGCCGGCGGTGAGGCCCTTGCCTATGCACATGATGTCGGGCTCCACTCCGGCGTGTTCCCAGGCGAAGAATTTGCCCGTGCGCCAGAATCCGGTGGCTATTTCGTCGAAGATGAGGTATATGCCGTATTCGTCGCAGAGGTGGCGCAGGCCGCGCA
>CANSGE010000125.1 GCA_947646295.1 uncultured Bacteroidales bacterium | reverse complement strand
ATTGATGGCCGAGAACATGTTGAATCGCATCAGTGACTCCGCACCGTAGGTCTTGCGCAGCGATACGAACTGGCTGATGGGAGCCATGCCGCCGGAGGTGCGCACATATATATTATCGAGGGCTTCCATACCATCGCGGTAATTGTAAGGTGCCTGCACGATCACACGGTAAATCTTGGTGAAGCGGTTGAAATTCGAAGCATAGATACTGCCGAAATAGCCCGAAAGTACATTGAGCACTTCACTCGTGGTAGTGCCGGCGCGCTGGCATTGTGCCTCATCCACGTCGATGGTATATTGGGGGAAGTTGGAGCTGAAGGAAGTCTGGGCCACTTCGATTTCCGGGCGCTGATTGAGCGCGGCAATGAAATCGGTGGTCACCTTGCTCAGTTCGTCGTAGCCTTTGCCGGCTCGGTCCTGCACATATACGTCGAAACTGTTACCCGAGCCGTAACCCTGTATCATAGGTGGCGCGAAGATGAAGAGACGTGCATTTTTGATGTGCGCCGTGCGGCGGTATATTTCGGCTCGGATGGCGTCGATATTGTCGTCTTTGCCGGTACGCTCGTCCCAGGGTTTGAGCTTGACGATGAACATACCGTGTGAGGAGCCGTTGCCGGAAGCCATACCGAAGCCGGCCACCATATTGAAATTGGCGATCTGCGGGATTTCCTTGAGCACGCCCTGGATCTCCTGCATGATTGATTCGGTCTCAGCCAGAGTGCTGCCTGCCGGCGAGTCGAAGCTCATGAACATCGTACCGGTATCTTCATTTGGCACGAGGCCGGTCTTGGTCGTGCCCATAAGCCATACAAGCAACGCGCATGCGCATGCGAGCAGCCCCCATCCGAGCCATTTCCGCTTGATGAAGAAGAATACGCAGCCTACGTATTTGCGCACGATGCGCTTGAATGTGGCGTCGAAGGCCAGGCGGAAGCGTGTCGAGAACTCGAGTTTTGTACCCTCCTTGATTTCCTGGTTGGGGCGCAGGATGAGGGCACACATGGCAGGCGAAAGTGTGAGCGCGTTGATGGCCGAGATACCTACGGCCACTGCCATTGTGATACCGAACTGTGTGTAGAATACACCCGATGTGCCGCCCATGAATGATACCGGCACGAAAACGGCCATGAACACGAGGGTCGAGGTCACAAGAGCGGATGATACGCCGCCCATAGCGTCGACGGCCGCTTTATAGGTGGATTTGTATCCTTCGTCGAATTTGGTCTGCACGGCCTCCACCACGATGATGGCATCATCGACTATCGTACCGATGGCCAATACGAGCGCAAAGAGGGTGAGGAGGTTGATACTGAAGCCGGCAAGATAGAGCACGGCGAATGTACCGATGAGCGATACGAAGATACTGATTGTGGGGATGAGGGTCGAGCGTGGGTTCTGGAGGAAGACGTACACCACGAGCACCACGAGGATGATGGCTTCGAGCAGGGTCTCGATGACCTTGTTGATGGAAGCGTCGAGGAAGGTCTTGGTACTCATGAGTTGCACGAGTTCCACATCATCGGGGAGAGATTTCTCGACCTGTTCGAGGTATTTCTCGATATTTATGATGATTTCATTGGCATTTGAGCCTGAAATCTGGTTGATCATACAGGTAGCGCCCGGCAGACCGTTGACGAAGCCCTTGTATGAATAGCTCTGCGCGCCCAATTCCACATCGGCGATATCCTTGAGTTTGAGCACGCGGCCGTCGGGGAACGCCTTTATGATGATTTCCTCGAATTCGCTCTCTTCCTCGAGACGTCCGCGGTATTTGAGCGTGTATTGGAATACATTTTCGGAATCTTCGCCGATAGCGCCGGTTGATGCCTCGATATTCTGGCTTGACAGAGCTGCAGTGACATCATCGGGCACCAGGCCGTACTGAGCCATCACATCGGGCTTGAGCCATATACGCATGGCATATGCGCCGCCCATGACGTTGACCTCGCCTACGCCGGTGATACGCTGGATACCGGGCTTGACGTTGATATTCATGTAGTTGGTCAGGAATGTCTCGTCGTAGGTAGAGTTCGGTGAGAAAAGACCGAATACCATCAGCGTACTGTTCTGGCGCTTGCGAGTGGTGACACCCACCTTGGTCACTTCGGCGGGAAGGAGGGCGGTGGCGGTCGAAACGCTGTTCTGAACGTTGACGGCGGCCATGTCGCCGTTGCTGCCCTGTTTGAAGAAGATAGTCACCTCGCCGCTGCCGGTATTACTTGCAGTTGATGTCATGTATGTCATGTTCTCGACGCCGTTGATGGCTTCCTCGAGCGGTACGATGACACTCTTCTGCACCGTCTCGGCGTTGGCGCCGCTGTAAGTGGCCGAAACGCGCACTGTAGGAGGCGCGATGTCGGGGTACTGCTCCACCGAGAGGGTGAAGAGTCCGATAAGACCGGCCACGACAATGACCACCGAAATCACTATCGAGAGAATCGGTCGGTCAATAAATCGCTGGATGTTCATTTCTTTTCCTCCTGAGTTTTAGGCTGTTGTTTCATGGCGGTCACCTTTGTGCCGGCGCGCAGCAGTCCTGCACCCTCGGCCACGATGGTATCGCCCTCGGAGAGACCGGAGGTAACGATGTATTCTTTGCCGTCGTTGATTTTGAATACCTCGATAGGGGTAGATACGGCTGTGCCGTCGATGACGCGGTAGGTGAACACCTTGTTCTGTAATTCGTATGTGGCGCCTTGCGGTATTACAAGAGAAGCAGGGCGGTCATATGAGAGGATCACATTGGCCGACGCTCCACTCAAAAGTCGGCCGGATTCGTTGGGGAAATTGGCTCGCAAGGATACCGTTCCTGTTTCCTTGTCCACCATTCCGCTGATCACATCGATATGACCGTCCTGCGGATAAATGCTACCGTCTTTCAGTTCGAGCGAGACGGGCGGATATGATTTGATGGCTTCTTCGAGAGAGCCGTATTTTGATGCCAGTTCGTGGGCCTGCTTCTCGGCGAGGGAGAAATAGGCATACATCTGTGAGTTGTCGGACACATTGATGAGCGGCTCAGCCATGGTGGGGCCTACAAGTGCGCCGATGCGGAACGATGTCATGCCGGCCACGCCGTCGACGGGGCTTTTCACTTCGGTATATGAAAGGTTGTTTTCGGCGTCGCGCAGCTCGGCGCGTGCCTGCATCAAGGCAGCTTCGGCCGACTTATATGAGTTTTGTGCCGTGCGCAGTTCAAAGTCGGATATTACCTTTTCCTTGTACAACTCTTCCTTACCGTCGAGCGTCAGGCGGGCATTGGCCAGATTGGCCTCGGCGGTAGCGACAGCGGCCTGGGCCTTCTGCAATGCAGCTCGGTAGGGCACCTGATCAATCACAAAAAGTACTTGTCCTTTGCGCACTTTTGCACCTTCGTCGATGCAAACCTTTGTGATGAGACCCGAGACTTCGGGACGTACCTCTACGTCCTGGCGGCCTTCGAGTACGGCTGAGTATTTCACAGCCAGACTTTTGTCCTGGGGTTTGACGGCAAGCAGCGGGTATTCTTGCGGCGCGTCTGTCTTGCGGTCGCCTTCGCCGTGGCTGCATGAGCTGAGCGCGAGTCCGGCGAGGGTCATAGCTAAAATCTGTTTCTTATAAGACATAGAAATGTATTGGAATATTTTTGCGCAAAATTACGCGCATTCGCCGGAGGTGCACTTATACTCACGGGACGCAAACTTGTCCAAAATTCCCATTATTACATATTAATACCCTTTTTAACGTATATTTTATTTTCCAAACGTCACATGGGTGCTAAATTTGCAGAAAAATATACACATACATGACACTTGCAGAGCTGATTGATATCTATCCGGAGGATAAATCCATACCCGACCGCATGCTGCTGCTTTCGCCCGATGATTTCCGAGCAATGGAGGGTGGATGCGTGCAGGAGTGCCGTCTGTTCCTGCTCATCACGCGCGGGTCCGTCACAATGCAGGTGGGCCCCAAGACAGTGCATGCCACCGGCAATCATTTCATCGACATACTTGCTTGGGATTCCGTGAAATTTATCGAGATGAGTCCCGACCTGCGCGCCTGGTGGCTGCTGCCCAACTATCTTTTCACGAATGAGTCACTCAACGGTCTCAAGTCGGTCGACACCGAGTCGCTCAAGGACCGCCATACGCTGCCCATATTTCCGCTCACGCCCGAAGATACCGGAGTGCTGGAGTTTCAGCTCCAGCTGCTGCATCGCACACTCTCTGATGTAGGGCATTACTACCGCACTGACCTGTGCCATACGTATTTCCGCAGCTTTATGTTTGAGTTTGGCAATATCCAGCACCGGCAGAATTCCATCATGGAGGCGGCTTCAGGAATCGAGAACCGCCAGGATGTGATCGTGCGCTCGTTTCTCAAACTCGTATGGCGGTACTACAAGACGGAGCATAATATCGGTTTTTATGCCGAGAAACTGTGTCTGTCGTCGAAGCATCTCTCGCGCGTGATACATAATAAATTGGGAAAGACACCCTATGCAGTCATCCGCGACGAGATGCTCCAGCATGCCTATTATCTACTGAAGGATACAAAATTGTCCATTCAGGAGATTTCGGCCGACTTGCATTTTTCGGAGATGGCGGCTTTCTGCAAATTCTTCAAGAAGCACACTGGCCTCTCGCCTACCGCCTACCGATATGCCGAACGGCGGAAATCCGAGCGTTGACATTTATTAACGTTCCGTAACGCTCTGATTTTCTGTATTTCTGAAATGCGAGTAAGTAATTTTCAAAAAGGTAACGTATTGATTTTCAGTTGAGATACGATTATCTTTGCAGAAAAAATTTCAGAAAGCATTATGAAAAAATTATTTGTACTCACACTTGGAGCACTCGCGCTGGTGGGCTGCTCACAGAAGAAGGAAACATCTACAGCCGAAGCTCAACCTGCTGCTGCAACCGACAGCGTGGCTGCCGGACATTTTGAAGTGCGTGATCTTGATGACTACAAACTCCATATCTATCTCACTGACGATCAGATGGGCGATGCAAGCTTTATCATCGAGGGCAGCGACTCTCTGGTGACACTTGAGCAACCGCTCTTCCGTGTCAACGCAGCCGAGTACGACAAATATCTGGCCTCGCTCGGCAAACCCGTGGCACGCCGTATCGCCGATTTCCATCTCGGTAATACCGGTGACGAACCCATTGTGATGCCCCAGGGCATGCCCGAGGTAGTGAAAGGCCCGGCTTACAGCGGTATGATGAGCCATTTCGCCGAAGAATATGGTGATGCTATCGAGCCGCTGCCCACAGGCGCTACCACAGAAGTAGCCTTCGACTCCACCGTGACCTATGCAGGCGTGCCTTTCACATTCTATAAAGGTGCTACCAACGATTTCCCCGGCGCCAACATCCTCATCGGCAAAGATGCAATGTATTCGCACTGGGCTCCTGCCAAGGCTCACATCAACAATCTCTATGCAGCCAATGTGGCAGGTGTGGATGCACGTCTTGCCGAACTTGAGCAGAATCTTGCATCGGGCGCCACAGTATTTGTAGGCGGACACGGAGCCCCCGGCACTAAAGAAGATGTGCAGTTCATGATCGGCTACCTCAATAAGGTGAAAGAACTCCGCGCAAGCTCCGCCGATGCCGAGGCATTTGCGTCGGCTCTCATAGCAGCCTATCCCGGCTTGCCCGGCGAAGATGGCGTAAAAGCTCTCGCCGAATCCTTCTACGCTGAGTAAATCACTTGCCCGACATCGCCTTGGTGCGGTCGAGGAGAATTTCATGCATATGCTGCTTGGCCCAGCTTATGAGCTGATCGATGATCGGAAACAGTGAGTGGGCGCGGTCGGTAAGCATATATTCAACCCGAGGCGGGACCTCGGCATACACTTTTCGGATCACGAAGCCATCTGCTTCAAGAGTGCGCAGCGTCAGCACGAGCATTTTCTGCGAAATATCCTGCAATTCAGCTGCCAAATCCTTGAAACGCATGGCTTCGTGTCCGTTGAGGGTATAGAGTACCAGCAGGGTCCACTTGTCACTGATGCGGTTGAGGATGTTGCGTATCGGACAGTCGGGATACAGTTCGTTGGTGTTGGGAAGACGTGTCATATCGGCTTGATTTTCAATATTACTGCACAAAAGTAAGAAACTTCCCGAAAACATGCAAAGCGTGAGTTAAATTATTTTAAAAGATAAATATGAGCGCATCTGTAGGGGGCTGAAACTCAGCAATACTAACCTGCATTACACCTATTGAAATGGTCGGGCGCGCAATGCGGCTACCGAACATCACGGCCTATTTTGTGGTATATAATACTGAATGATAAATTAATACAAAAACTTAACAATAATACATATGGATAAAAAAGTAGCACTTATCGGCGCGAGCGGTTTCGTAGGCTCCGCCATTCTCAACGAACTTCTCAATCGTGGCTATCAAGTGGAAGCTTTGGTCAATCACCCCGAAAAAATCAAAATACAGAATCCCGCGCTCACAGTCAAAAAAGTGGATGTGTCGGATGAAAAGAGTCTCGAAAATGATCTCCGTGGCTATCAGAGCGTGATCAGCGCATACAATCCCGGATGGGCTAACCCCAACATATATGAAGAGACTCTCACCAATTATCCCAAGATACTCGAAGCGGCTAAGAAGGCCGGAGTGAAGCGTCTGCTCATCGTGGGCGGTGCGGGCACTCTCTTCGTGAAGCCCGGCGTGCGCCTCGTAGATACCGGCACTCTCCCCGCTGAATGGCTCCCCGGTGTGAAATCGCTCGGCGAATTTTATCTCAATACGCTCATGCCCGAAAAGGATATCGACTGGGTATTCTTCTCACCCGCAGGCAACCTCGGCGATATGGGTGCCAAAGGCCCCGGCAAGCGTACCGGCGTGTACCGCCTCGGTAAGGATGATATGATTTTCGACAAGGACGGCAATAGTTTCATCTCTGTAGAGGATTATGCCAAGGCGATGGTCGACGAACTTGCTGAGCCGGCACACCACAAAGAACGTTTCACTATCGGATACTAACTGTAAAAACTACTGATCATGGACGAAAAACTCCTCGAAATATTTCAAAAGAATAAGGAAGTGGCTTTCGCCACTTCTGTAGGCGATACTCCGCATGTGCGTATCTTCCAGATCATGAAGATAGATGGCAATGACATATATTTTGCTACCTCTCCCAAAAAAGAAGTGTACGCCCAGCTGCGCGAAAATCCGCGCGTGGCGATACTCGATCTGAAAGGCGCTTCGTTTGCCCGCATGTCCGGAACGATTGATTTTGATATCCCCGATGAGGTGCAGCGCGAGATCTACGAATCAAATCCCGTGCTTCCTCATCTGTACAAGACTTACAAAGATCTGGCGTATCTGCGTCTGGTAGCTTCCGAGGCCGACTATTTCGACCTGCGCACCACG
>CANSGE010000124.1 GCA_947646295.1 uncultured Bacteroidales bacterium | reverse complement strand
TGAAGTCGCCCGAGCCGCCGATACCGTTCATCATCTTGGTGCCGAGCACGTGGGTCGAGTTGACGCCGCCGAAGATATCGGCTTCAAGAGCGGTATTCATCGCGATCACACCCAGGCGGCGGATCACTTCGGGGTTGTTGGAGATTTCGGCCGGACGCATCACGATCTTGTCGTGGAAGAAGTCCATGTTGGCGAAAATTTCAGCCTCGGTATTGTCCGAGAAGGTCATCGAGCATGTCGATGCGAATGTACATTTACCTTTCTTCAGCAGCTCTACCACAGCATCCTGGATTACCTCGGTATACATCTGGAAGCGGGGCAGCACGGTGCTTTCGCCAAGATCGTACAGCACGGCGTTGGCCACATTGCCTACGCCCGACTGCAGCGGCAGGAATTCTTTGGGCAGACGTCCCGATTGATATTCGCTCACCAGGAAGTTCACAACATTTGAGCCGATCTGCTTGGAGATTTCATCAGGCTCGGTGAAAGGCTTCACACCGTCATACGAGTCGGTGTGCACGATACCCACGATTTTCGACGGATCAACCTTGAGGGTAGGGCGGCCGATACGGTCGGAGGGGGTGTAGATACCTATCTCGCGGCGGTAGGGAGGATCCTGGAGCATCACCACATCGTGCATCCCGTACAGACTCTTGGGGAGTTTCTGATTGAGCTCGATAAAGATTTTTTTCGCCATTGTGGCATAGGTAGGTATATTGCCGAGACCGCAGCCCAGCAGGATTTCTCCATCGGGAGTCACATCGGCTGCCTCGATGATGGCGTAGTCGAAGTCACCGTAGAAACCGTAGCGGGCTTCCTGGGCCATTTCCGAGAGGTGACGGTCAAAGTAGTGTACATCGTGGCTGTTGATGCGTTTGCGCAGGTCGGGTAGATTCTGGTAAGGCGCACGCATGTTGATTGCGTTGGCTCGGGCAAGGATGCCGTCAGCGTGGTCTGAGGTCGACGCTCCCGTGAAAACATTGATTTTGAAGGGGCGCCCGGCTTCGTGCTCGCGCACCGCTTTGGCTGCGATTTCTTCAGTGATTGACTTTGGCGCGCCGGGGGCAGTGAAGCCTGACAAGCCGACGGTATCGCCGTTTTTAATCATTTCGGCTGCTTCTGCTGCCGTGAGATTGTTAAATGCCATGCGTTTGCGTTTTATTAATTGGGTAAATATATGGTATTAAACTTAAATTTCGTAAATTTGCACAAATTTACATATTCTTGTGCAATGCCACAAAACTTTTTTCGATTTATTGCATGTCAAGTTCCAATACAGAATCCCAGCGTAAAATTTATATAGAAACATACGGCTGCCAGATGAATGTGGCCGACTCCGAAGTCGTGGCCTCCATCATGGAGATGGCCGGATACGATCTCACTCAGGAAATCACCGAAGCCGATGCCGTGCTGCTCAATACCTGCTCTATCCGCGACAATGCCGAGCAAAAGATCGTGAGCCGCCTTCAGTATCTCGCTTCGCTCGCCCGCAAAAAAAGCGGCCGCCAGATGATCATCGGCGTGATCGGCTGCATGGCCGAGCGTGTGCGCGAAAACCTCATCGACAATCATGGGGTGCACGTCGTGGCCGGCCCCGACGCCTATCTCGATCTCCCCTCGCTCTTCGCCGCCGCCGAGGCCGGTGAGAAGGCTATCAATGTGGAGCTGAGCACCACGGAGACATACCGCAATGTCATCCCCCGCCGCATTGGCCTGGCCAACGTGAGTGGCTTTGTGAGCATCATGCGTGGATGCAACAATTTCTGCTCTTACTGTATCGTGCCATATACCCGCGGACGCGAACGCAGCCGCCCCCTTGACAGCATCCTCGCCGAAGTGGCCGACCTTCGTGAGAAGGGTTTCAAGGAAGTGACTCTGCTCGGACAGAATGTCAATTCGTACAACTTCACCGACGACCGCGGCATCGTCACCACTTTCGCCGACCTCCTCGCACGCGTGGCCGAAAGTGCTCCCGACATGCGCGTGCGCTTCACCACATCGCACCCTAAGGATCTGAGCGACGATGTCATCGACGTCATAGCCGCGCACGACAACATTTGCAAGCACATACACCTGCCCGTACAGTCCGGCTCCGATAAAGTCCTCGCCGCGATGAACCGCAAATACACCCGCGAATGGTATCTCGGACGCGTGGCGGCCATACGCAGCCGTATCCCTCACTGTACCATCACTACAGATATGTTCACCGGCTTTCATGACGAGACGGAGGACGATTTTCAGGATACTCTCTCGCTCATGCGCGAGGTGGGCTTCGATGGTGCGTTCATGTTCAAATACTCGGAACGCCCGGGCACTCTCGCCTCCCGCACCATGCCCGACAATGTACCCGAAGATGTCAAAATCGATCGCCTCAACCGCATGATCGCTCTTCAGAATGAGCTCTCGGCCGCATCCAACCGCCGCGATGTCGGCCGCGAGTTCGATGTGCTCGTCGAAGGCATCGCCAAGAAGAGCACCGATCAGCTCGTCGGTCGCACCGAAGGAAATAAAGCCTGTGTTTTGCCCCGCGGCACCGTCAAGGTTGGCGATACCGTGCGCGTACGTGTCAAGGAAGTCACTTCCGCGACATTAATCTGTGAATTGGTATAAAAATCATCGCGCGTGGCTCAAAACAATGAATTCAAGACCAAGATCGGTCTGATAGCCGCTACTGTCGGCTCTGCCGTAGGCCTCGGCAATGTGTGGCGCTTTCCCGCCGAGACTCAGGCCAATGGTGGCGCGGCCTTCCTGCTGCTCTACGTAGCTTGTGTATTTGTGCTTGGCATCCCGGTCATGCTCGCCGAATTTTCTCTTGGCCGTGCCGGCAAGAGCGATTCGGTAGGCGTGTTCCGCAAGCTTGCCCCGGGCAAAGCTTGGTGGATAGCCGGTGCAGGAGGCTTGCTTGCATCATATCTCATACTCTGTTTTTACATGGTGGTGGAGGGCTGGACGCTCGAATACCTCTGGCAATCTGTCACCGGTGGTCTCTTTGAGCCGGTCAACCCTCTGCCGGCAGCTTCGTCAATCGAAGCCGAGGACTACCTCTTCAGCCACAAGATGGCCGACTATATCTGCTCGGTGTGGCCGCCTCTGATATTCACGGCAATAGTAATCATTATCAACATAGGTGTGCTTACCGGAGGCGTGCAGAAGGGTATCGAGCGCCTGTCCAATGTGCTGATGCCATTGCTTTTCATCGTACTGGCCGCCCTGTGCGTGGTTTCGCTCACGCTTCCCGGGGCATCCGAGGGTGTGAAGTGGTTTCTCGCTCCCGATTTTTCGAAGATTACGGCGCATACCGTTATCAATGCTCTCGGTCAGACTTTCTTCTCGCTCAGTCTTGGCATGGGTATCCTCATTACATATTCAGCCTATTATCCTGCCGAGACGCGTCTTACACGCACATCAGTCATCGTGGCGATGTCGAGCCTGCTCGTAGCATTGCTCGTGGGGCTTATCATATTTCCGGCTGTATCGAGCTTCGGGCTTGCCGACCACTCGCTGCGCGGCGCCACACTCGTATTCCAGACGCTTCCCGAAGTATTTGCCTTCCTGCCGCTCTCGCGTCTGTGGGCATCGCTTTTCTTCGTGCTGCTTTTCGTGGCCGCGCTCACGTCCACTGTGTCCATATCGGAGGTGACTGTCGCATTTTTCCGCGACCGTTTCGGCATGAGCCGTCTCAAGGCCGTGCTCACAGCCCTCTGTCCCCTGCTGATATTCAGCAGCCTGTGCTCTCTTTCATTCAGCACATTGAGCGAATTTACGATTTTCGGGCTCACGATTTTCGATTTTCTCGATTATTTCTCCACCAACGTATTGCTGCCGCTCGTCTCGATAGGCATATGTCTGTATGTCGGCTGGTTTGCACCCGACCGCCTGCTCGCCCGCCAGCTTACCAATCAAGGCACCATACGTAGCCGCGCCACGTCCTTGATACTCTTCGTGATACGTTGGGTAGCACCTCCCGTGATAGCACTCATACTGATTTCCAACTGGCTATGAAGCAGCAGCGCATGACCGGTCCGCAGATGGCGGCGCTCGCCGCCGGAGTGCTCGTCGTGCTGGCTGTGGTGCTTGTCGGCTCATTGGGGGGACACAAAGCGCCTGACAACACGCCTGTTAGCGATGCCGTCATCGATACGGTATACGTTGAGCGTGCCAAGCCTGCCCCTGAAAAATCTAAGAAAAAGCGTGCCAAAGCGCCTGCGCAGGCACAGAAATCATCCGCGGCGGAGACTCCCCGTAGCCGCGACTATCTCGGCGAGGGGGTCAATTAGTCTCGTCTTTTGCTTTCCAGTCGAGATATTCCTTGGCTGTAAGCTCAAGTTCACGGTACCAATCTTCGCCGAAGCGTGCTGTGAGCGGGCCACGCAGAAATTCGTATACGCGCAGTCCCTCGCGACGTCCGAGGGTCTCGGCGCACTTGCATATCTTCCAGCGGTGATAATTGACGGCGGTGAATGTCGGATATTCCTTCAGACGCACCGGATACAGATGGCACGAGGCCGGCTTGAGAAAGTCGATGCGCCCCTCGCGGCAAGCTTTCTCGATGGCGCACATGCAGGTGCCGTCTTCTCCGTAGTAAGTGAATACACAGTTGCCGCCGTCGACGATCTGCGTCACAAGGTCGCCTTCTTCATCGACATATGCCACACCGTTCTCCTCAATCACACGACGGCCGGCCGGGAGCAGGTCGTCGATTATTTCGGGCAGGATTTCCTCGATTTTGCGGCGTTCCTCTTCGGTGATGGGGGCGCCGGCATCGCCGTCGATACAACATTGACCTTTGCATTTGGCCAGGTCACAGCAGAAAAAGCGTTCGAGCAGGTCGAGGCTCACTATGGTATCTTGAATCTGAAGCATCTTGATTATTGATTGATGAAACGCGCCACACCTATGAGACGGTCGGTGCGGTCAGTGGGGCGGCGGGTATACACCTTTATAATATATTCATTTATTGTCTGATATTTATCGCCTTCGATTACGGATGTGATGCCGCGGTTGGCGCCGGGAGGCACGGCCAGGTACTGGTAATTGTAGGCTCCTTGTTTGAGCAGCAGGGCTTTTTCATATCGGCCTGTGCCGGCATTGTACGTCATTATCGACTCCGGGTCGAAACGTCGCGACGTGAAGTCACCGTCGAGAAATATCTGATAGCCCGGCATTTCGGGATAGTCGAGTGAGAAGTGAGTCACCACGTAGTCGGCTTCCACATCGGAGTCGGAGCTGTTGTATTCGCGCACGAAAAAGCGTCCGTGCTGCGTCTGGTCGTACAGATACTGCTGCCCGGCACGCGATGCGTCGGTCTCCAGCAGGAAGTGGTAGTATGGGTGGGCGTAGTCGATTGCCTCCACGTGCATCCCGGGGAAGTTGACCGATGAAATCTCCATGCGGCGGTATTCGTTGCCCGCATCGAATATCAGCGGGCGCTGATGCTCGTAGATAGCTGTATTGGCCGACATACGCAGAGGCTTTCTGAGCGCTACCTCGGTATCGCCGCGGCCATTTTGTGATATCATCACTATCAGGTCGTTGAACGGATCGCTTACCTGAGCACGCTCGGTATTGACTGCGATGGCGAGCTGCTGATGTGCGTCATTGTAGTCGATATCGGTGCGCGATGTCAGTTCGACGCTTATCGGAGCGCACTGTTCGCTCACCATCACGCGGGTCTGAAACCATATCTCGTCGGGGTCGTTTTCGGGATATACCTGCAGCAGGTAGTTGCCCGAGAGGGTGGGGCGCAGCTGTTCGTTGGGAAAATTGAAGCTGTAGTGCACGTAATGCACTGTAGTGGCACGTGAGAAATCATAATTGTCGATTGTCGACTCATTGAAGCCGTCGATGTATTCGCTTTCGGCCAGTGTCGACGGTCGCCAATCGGCGTCGCAACGCAGTGCCCGGAAGCGTAGAAACTCGCGGTCGTCGGCCAGATGGTCAAACGACACGGTGATGGCCTCGCCCGCTCCGAGCATGATCATCGGCACGGCGAAATAGTCGCCCGCGATATCGGTGCGCACCGTCTTGATACGTTCGTTGAAGATCCCGGTCATCGTGTCGATGCGCGGAGCGGCCCCCGCCGAGAGGGCGACGAGCCATAGGAGAAGTATTGAAGAGAGATATTTCATCATTTCCAGTCGATTGGCTGCTCCCCGTGAGCGGTGAGATATTCATTGGCCTGCGAAAAATGCCTGCAACCCAGAAATCCGCGGTGAGCCGACAGCGGTGATGGGTGGGGCGCCGTGAGTACAAGATGCCGGCTGCGGTCGATGCACTCGCCTTTGCGTATCGCGTACGAGCCCCACAGCAAGAATACGATACCGCTGCGCTGCTCCGAGAGAGTGCGGATGACGGCGTCGGTGAATGTCTCCCATCCGTGCCGCTGATGGGAGGCCGCGCGGTGGGCTTCCACGGTGAGAGTGGAGTTGAGCAGCAGCACACCCTGCTCGGCCCAGCGGTGCAGGTCGCCCGTAGGGAGGGGTTCCACACCGATGTCGCTGCGGATTTCTTTGTAGATATTGATCAATGACGGAGGCACCCGCACGCCGTCGGGCACCGAAAACGACAGTCCCTCGGCTTGGCCCGGCTCGTGATATGGGTCCTGGCCCAATATCACGACCTTCACCTGCTCAAAGGGGCAGCAATCGAATGCCGCGAAAATCTTCGAAGCCGGAGGGTATACGGTAGTGCGTCGGTATTCGCTTTTGACGAAATCGACCAATTGGGCGAAATAGGGAGCTGACCATTGGTCGGCCAGAGCTGCCTGCCACGAGGAATGTATGCGGACATTCATGTTTTCGAGTCGTTATTTTTGCAAATTTACGAAAAATGAATTACTTTTGCATCATCAAACTGCTTTCATTGGCAGTCGTATTTTTATTTTTGGACCCAAGCCCCTGTAGTTCAACGAATAGAATAGAAGATTCCGGTTCTTCAGATTAGGGTTTGATTCCCTACGGGGGTACAAAGCAGGCCGAGGCGCACGCCCCGGCCTGCTTTGTTTGTTCGACGGACAGGTGAAGCTGTCAGCTGAACATTGCATTGAAATGACGGGTTTGAAATTATCAAAATATTTTGCTGAATGAAGTCGTATATGTGGCCGGTAAAAGGTACCCTAAAAAACGACGAAAGGTGTCGCAGATGCACCTGCGACACCTTTCGGTGATATTTTTGTGGTACTTTGGCGAGAATTATTTCTTGCCGCGGTTGCCGTAGCGGCTCATGAACTTGTCCACACGTCCGGCTGTGTCGACGAGTTTCTGCTTGCCGGTGAAGAAGGGGTGAGAAGAGCTGGTGATTTCAAGTTTTACCAGGGGATACTCCTTACCGTCGATGGTGATGGTTTCGCGGGTGGCGATTGTCGAGCGGGTGATGAAAGTTTCTTCGTTCGACATATCTTTGAACACAACTTCGC
>CANSGE010000123.1 GCA_947646295.1 uncultured Bacteroidales bacterium | reverse complement strand
GCCGGCCTCCGGGTTTCCGCGCTACGCGGCCTATTACCCCGCGGGGGGGGGGGGTGGGGTGGGGGCGTGTGAGGCGGTGAGAAGCGTTCACCGTGCCGATACAGTTGAATTCAAAGTTCCAGTATTCGCCACCGTCGCGTGGCTCCACGAAAAATTCCACACACGAATCCTCGCTCACGGCCGACTGCGGCTCGTAGTTTTCGGCTCGCAGATAGTTGCATCGCACCAGGAAGTCGATGTATATCGCGGTGCGTGAGTAAGCGATGGCGAAGCTCGACATCGGGCGATAGGGAAACTGCTCAGGCCAGCCCACGTGGCTTATCTGGCCGCGGGCGCCTTTGTCGTCGAGCATTGCAGTGATTGCGTCGGCATCGTTGCCGGCGTTGTCGAGCGCGTCGATGCGCGGTATTGTGATTGTATTTTTATCGTTCATAAGTCTTTGATGGCCATTGTTATTCCTATTACCGCCATAGCGAGCAGAATGCATGCGATGATGCGGTTGACGAGACGCAGCGAGCGCACATTGAAGCGCTTGCGCAGCTTGTTGACGACCCAAGTCACGCACCACCACCACATCAGCGCACCGCCCAGTATACATATGTAGGCAAAGATGTAATGGTGTATGCCGTAGTCGGGCAAAATGATGCAGAAGCGGGCGAAAAGCCCCACTATGAAGAAGAGTATTAGCGGATTGGTGAAAGTGAGCAGGAATCCTGTGGCGAAGTCCGTCCAGAAGCTGTTGGCCTGCGTCGCCTCGGCAGTCTTGAGAGAGCGGGTGGGATTCTTCCGGAAAAGATATAAGCCGAAGATGGCGAGCACCACTCCGCCCACGAGCTGTAGCCAGAGTTGCTGCTGCTCGATGAACTCAGTCATGAAGCTCAGACCGAAGCCTGTGAGCAGACAGTATATCAGGTCGCTCAGAGCGGCCCCGAAGCCGGTGAAGAGAGCAGGCAGGCGCCCCTTGCTCAGCGTGCGCTGGATCACAAGCATGCCTATCGGCCCCATCGGAGCCGATATCAGCGCTCCGATGGCCAGTCCGCGAGGCAATATGTACAAAATCTGCTCCATCAGAGCAAAATTAATAATAAGGATTGAAAAATCAAAGAAAAAACGCTCATAAACCGTCTATGAAATATACAAAAAGCGCCGTCCCGTGGCAGGGACGGCGCTTGAGTGCTATCGCGTTATGATTTATTTTGCGAGCTTGAAGCTTGAGCCGTCGAGGGCGAGCACGTAGATGCCGCTCTGCAGACCGCTCAGGTCAGTTGTTGCCGATGTGATATCGGCCACCTTCATGCCTGCCATGTTGTAGATGGCTGCGCCGGCAAAGTTGCCGTTGATGGTGAGGATATTGCCATCGAAATTGAAAGAAGTGTTGTCGCCGGTCACACCTGCGATGCCTGTACCGTCGTCTTCACCGATGGTGATAGAGTTGATCTGGATGTAGGATGTGAGGTCGGCGGGGATGGGCGATGCGAGCTGCACGGCTACACAAGCGATCTTGCCGGCTACGTCGGGGAGGCTCACTGTGTAAGTCTTGAATGCCATCGAGCCGGTGGTCTGATCCTGCTCGGTGAGCTCTGTGCGGAAGCTGCCTACCTTGGTCATTTGAGCGGGATCGATTTTCGAGCCTGTGTATACGTTGAGAGTCTCGATTGCGGGATAAGCGCGGGCTTCCACGTGTACGGCATATTTCTTGCCTTCCTCAAATTTGATACCCGGAGAGATGATCCAGTCATCGGCGTCGCGGAGGTTGCCGTCAACCATTGTAGATGACACTACGTAGTCAGCGCACTGTTCGTAGTCACCGAAGAGGTTGTGGCCGAGAGAGATGCCGAATTCCCAGCGGTAGGTGTCATTGTTGTTGTCGAATGACGACCATTTGTTGTTCATGGCAGTCACGTCGTCGAATGTCTCGGTTACGGGAGCATTGAGCACGCCGCCGGCGATGAAGTCGGTAGTGTACGATGTGGATGTACCCTGGGCGTTGGTCACGTCGATCTGGTAGTAGTAGCGGAGCATACGACGGAAGTTCTTGTCGGTCACCGAAGTTTCAGGAGTGTTTTCGGCGATGACGAGTTCGTCGGGGAAGCGTGTGATGGTATATGTGAGGCCTTCGGGCTTGAACGAACCGCCATGGTAGCCTTCGGTAGGAGCCTGCCATGAAAGTTTTGTCGACATGAAGTCGTCAGCCACGTCGATGTCAGCGTCAGCCACAGCGGCGGGTTTATCGGCGCCGATGTAAGCGTAGGCGTGGGTTTTGGGGCCTTCGCCGTTGCCGTTGAATACCCATACTTCGTAGTGATATTCACCGATGGCGGGCACTGCGTTGTCGGTGTATTCGATAGCTTGGCCGGGAGTGATGCCGGTCATGTACTCGATGCGTTCGCCGTCACGGAAGATTTCGAGACCGTTGACTGATGAGAGAGCCTCGCCGCCGAAGGTCTTGGTGGGCACCTTGAAGTTGAGGATAGCGCCCTTGCCGTCGGCAGTATTCTTCACGGTGAAATCGGTCACATCGCCGGGGGCTGAGATACCGCCCTGTGCAAAGGGGATGTAGAGACCGGTGAAGCGTGATACATAGCCGATTTCGCCGATGTCGTTGATAGTGTATTTGTCGCGGCCGAGTGATTCGGGAGTGAAGTTGCCGGAAGTCTTGTTGGGGATCACGATCTCCTCAAGCCAGGTAGTACCGTATTTGCTGGTCACTTCGGCTGAAGTGGGAGCTGTGGTCCAGCGGGCGATGCTGGCTGCCCAGTAGAGTGTGGTGTTGCCGCGTGAGAAGTCAAATTCGAGCGACTGGTTTGCCACGAAGCCCTGGTGGCCGGTGTCAAAAAGTTTGGTGATGTTACCGGTCTTGTCGTTGAGCTGGCAGAACCAACCGTCGTTGTCGATAGTGAAAAGGCGGCCTTTGGCGTCGGCAGCGATCACACCTACGCCCGACTGTGCTGTGCCCTTGATGGTCACGATGGGTGTCATCTGAGCTGTCTTGCGGTCGATTTCGTAGAGCACCGAGCCTGTCTGCGGCTGGAATGCGATAGCGAGCAGACGGTCGTTGGCGCGGTCGTATGTCATATCCTGGATCTTGAGGTCGGAGCCTTCGGGATTCCACTGGCCCACTTCTTCCTTGCGCCCTGTATATATATTATATGTGTACATGGGCAGCGGAGTGGGCTGCGAGAGTGATGAAGCGTAGAGGTAGGGGATCACGTAATAGATACCATCAATAGCCGTGGCCGCATATACACCCTGGTTGACGCCGATCTGGTGGAACATCTCGTTTTCGTCAAGTGCATTGAAAGTCTGCTTCGTGAAGCCCACGGCTGACTCATCCACGTTCGTGTAGCTCATGTTGGACAGGAAGAAGCCGTAGAAATCACGGTCGCCATGGTCCACCGAGCCTGCGTATAGCGGGGAGAAAGACAAGCATCCCGCTAAAGCTGCGATAGAAAGTAATGATCTGGTCATATTCAATTGGTTTATTTGGTAAAAAAGTATTTTGTCAGGTGGTCCTTATTTTCTCAAGTCTTTGTGAAATAATACTTCGCAAAGATAACGACATTAAAGGTAAATTCATATGTAAAAAGTGTTAATTATCACTAATGCCAAAAAAATCTTATAGATTCATTGCATTTTTATTTTTTTTTTTAGAAATTTGCGCTATTGATACTTTTTGTATCATCTATAAGCTACTTGACTTGAAATTATCGAAATCTTTTATACAACTTTTTTGCTATGAAATTTAAATACTCTTTTATCCTCAGCTTGTTGTTAGGAAGCAGCCTCAGTGCGCTGGCTGTGCCCGCCAAGCCGGGTGTGATGACCTTCACCCAGCCGGATGGCACCGAGGTGGAAGCCACCCTGGTAGGTGATGAGCATTTCCATTACTATGAGACCACTCAGGGCGAGATTCTGCTGCGTGATGCAGCCGGCACATTGCGTCCCGCTGTTTTTGATGCCCGCGGCCGCGTGGTGGCCGAAGGCAATATCACAGGCAAAGCCACTCCGCTCGCCACAGCCAAGCAGCTGCGCATGGCCATGACACAGCAGCTGGAGCTTGAGCAGGCTCAGAAGGCTCCTGCCCGCCAGGCGCCCGACCGCATACCTCTGAAATTCCCCACCACGGGTACAGTAGGCGGTCTGATCGTGCTCGCCGAATTCCAGGATGTGAAATTCACCGATGCCGCCACTCCCGAGCGTTTCGAAAAGCTCGTCAACGGCGTAGGCTACTCAGAGCCCGGCACAACCTATGGCTCCGTATACGACTATTTCACCGCCCAGTCGCAGGGTAAATTTACCCCCCACTTTGATGTGGTAGGCCCCATTACCCTCCCCCAGAAGCGTGCCTACTACGGCACTCAGGGCACCATGGAAGAGCTCGCCCGCTTCTACAAGGACGCTGCTCTGGCAGCCGACGCAGCAGGCGCTGACTTCAGCAAGTTTGACCTTGACAACGACGGCTTCGTCGATTTCTTCTTCGTGGTATTCGCCGGGCACGGCGAGGCTCAGGGCGGCCCTGCCGAATCCATCTGGCCTGCCATGATGGACTGCTCATATTATGTATTCAACTTCTTCGACGGCCTCAACCTCAGTGTGGCAGCCTGCGCTTGCGAACTCAAAGGTGCGTCGGGCACTACTCTCGACGGTATCGGTACGATCTGCCATGAGTTCAGCCACATTCTCGGTCTGGCCGACATCTACGACAGCCGCAACGGCGGTGGCTACGGCATGGGTCACTACGACCTGATGGACATCGGTACATATAATATGAACCAGTTCTCACCCTCAGGCTATACCGCCATGGACAAATTTACCGTGGGTTGGCTTGACCCCATCGTGCTCGACAAGAGCCAGACCGGTGTACGCCTCGAGCCATTCGAACAGTCAAACCAGGCTGCATTCATCGTTAATCCCGATAATCCCAACGAATACTACACTCTGGAGAACCGCCAGCAGAAAGGCTGGGACCAGGGTCTGCCCGGACATGGTCTCGTGATCTCGTATTGCCACTACGTACCCGACCTGTGGGCACGCAATGTGGTCAATGCAATCACCGTGGTGCCTTACCAGCACGTGGCCCTGCAGGCTGCCGATGGTAATTGGAACGCTACAACTGAAGACAACGACCCCTTCCCCGGCACAGAAGGCAAGTATACACAATTCCTCGGCAAAACCGATGGCATCACACCTGCCGGTGTATGGTACTCTACCGGTGCCCGCATCCAGGAGACCATCTCCAATATACAGGAACATGCCGATGGCTCGATCACATTTGACTTCACCACACCCGCAGGCGGTATCGAAGATATCAACGACGAAGCAGCCGCTGCCGTGTTCGTGGAGGGCTCACGCATCATAGCTCCCGAAGGCTCGGCTATCTACGATCTGGCCGGTCGCCGTCTCGGCGGTGGCGAGATGCCCGCAGGTATTTACGTGGTACACACTCCCGACGGTGCGAGCGTGAAAGTCGCAGTACGCTAAATCATACGTAAGAGCATGTTCAGGGCCGCACCCGGGACATGCTCTTATGCCTTAAAAACCTATCCTAATTTTTTTATTAATTAAACTTTTTTCTGCATGAAAAAGAATTTCTTACTATCGTTTCTGATGGCGACTGTAGGAGCCTTTACAGCAAATGCTGCCGAATGCGTGTTCACAGAGAACATCGCCGGCAACGTACAGGCTACTTACGCAGGCAATCCGATCACATTTGATGCAAGTGGCACCACCACCATCGACGTGACCGAAGAAGGACTGGCCGCAGGTGAAATCGTCATCTCGGCTCTCCCCGGTGCTAATCTTGAGAGCGTCAAGTATTACGTAGCTGCATGGGGCGACTCCTTCGGCATTGACTGGTATTACTCTGCTCAGAACCCCGAATTTCACTTCGGTTATTCAAGCCGCTACGGTCTTCCTACCAAGTTCGAGATCACAACATCCGGCAAAGCGATAGCCGATGGCCAGGTAGCTGTGACCTTCAACGTAGGCAACAATCCCTCTTCTTTCACAATCACCGGCCCCGACGGCGCCGTTGAGCCCGGTACTCCCTCTACCGTTGACGAAGGTACTACTTTCACAATCAAACCCCACATCGGCTATGCTTTCGACAAGATCACCGATCTCGCCGGTCAGGAAGTTGCCGTTACCACTGATGCTGATGGCAACATCGTATTCAAAGCCGACGCAACAGGCACATACAGCGTATACACCAAGCTGACAGCCGACGCTATCAAATTCACCGTTGATGTTGACTGCGCTCTCAACGTGACCGCATCGCTCAACTATATCATGGGCATGTTTGGCCAGGCAGGCAATCCTCAGGCTCTCAGCTTCAAGAACGGCGTGAATGAAATCGTAGGCTCAAGCGATAATAAAGTCGGTCAGCCCATCGTATTCTTCGCTCAGGATGGCGCCCGTATCGCAAGCATCACCAAAAATGGTGAGCCTCTCGAAATGACTGAAATGGGCTGGTCATACTACTACGAAGAAGGCGACGTATTCGTTGTCAAGACCGTAGGCAAGCCTGTTGATGTTACTTTCCAGACAGCTACAAGCAGAGATGCTCCTCTGGACCTCTATAGCTTTACCGACGAAAATGGCGTGGTATATCACCTGGATCGTGGCCAGAACAAACTTACCATGCCTCAGGGTGCATTTATCACTGTTGCCGGTAATCCCAATGTCGGAAGCTTTACTGTATATACCAATGCTAGCGCTCAGGACATGTCCTGGAGAAAATTCACCGTTATGGCTGACGACGTTGTGACCATCAGCGGCGTGGTAAACAGCACTGACGTGGCATTCAATGTAGCTGATGCTTCACGCGTGAAAGCAACTCAGGAAAATGGCCGCGGCGACGCTCTCACCCTCAGCAACGGCGTAACCAAATTTGCTCTCTCTCAGCTCAAGAACGGTATCCACATTGACGCCGTTGAAGGCAGCGAAATCACTTCTGTAGAAGTAAATGGCGCTCCCATTCAGGAAAGCACAGCCGGTGGCTATACATTTGATGTATACGAAAGCTACTACGTGCAGATCAACGCCCGCAAAGCTCCCGGTGAAGTGACTCTCAACTTCGCACTTCCCCAGGATATGACTCTCGCCGACTTCACCGCTACAGTTGATGGCGAAGAAATCGCTCTCGAAGAAGGCATGAAGGTGATGTCGTACTCAGTGATGACAATCAAGCCCGCTCTCGGCTTCGAAATCACAAGCATCGCAGCAAGCAGCTCCGACTACCTCATCCAGGCTCAGGAAGACGGTTCTTACACCGTGATCGTGGGCAGCGAGGCAGACCAGGCTACTCTCTCTATCGCCGGTGGCGAAATCCAGGCCGAAGAAGGCAAAGCTATCGTGATGGTCAACGGTTCAAGCACTATCGTCCGCTTCTACCTCTGCGACGAAAACGGTGCATACCTTCGTCACCCCAAAGATGAAGAAGGCAACGAACCTATCATCCAACTCTCTGCTGAAGCAGTCAACCAGGTACCCCTGGGCAGCATC
>CANSGE010000122.1 GCA_947646295.1 uncultured Bacteroidales bacterium | reverse complement strand
CCCCCTCGAAGGCAACTACCGCATCACCTACAGAGCCATGCTGCCCAAAAAAGGCGGCGCATGCGACCGCGCCAGCGACCTCAACTGCTTCTGGGGTGCATCTGATCCCGACTATCCCGACGACCTTTATGCCAACGCAGCTTGGCGCAAAGGTATCTTCCAGCACTACAAGACACTCAAACTCTTCTACGTAGGCTACGGCGGCAACTACAACACCACCACACGTTTCCGCAAATACTATGGCGGAGGCCCCGCCGTGCACGACTCCATCGCCCGGCCCGTCATAGCTGAATATACCGACGCAGCTCACCTCCTGAAGCCAAACAAGTGGTACAATATAGATATCACCGTGCGCGATGGCCGGTCCATATTCAGCGTCAATGGCAAGAAACTCTTTGAATACGCTCTCGCACCCGGCGAAGCCGACGGATATTTCGGGCTACGTCTGCTGAGCAATCATTGCTTCATTAAAGACTTCAAGGTCGAAAAGTTATGAAAAAGAATACACTCTCTTAGAGTCCAGCGCGATAAAAATCGCTGATTAATCCATAAGCGTGCACAAATGTGCACGCTTTTTCTACATTTCTGCAAGTCATTTTCTACATTTAAAGACACTGCACTGGCCCTTCTTTGCGTAATTTTGCAGCACAAACTTCTAACAATCCCTGAAAACCACATGGTAAAACAAATCCTTATCACTCTCGCCGCTTCAGCTGCGATTTTCTCGGCCTCCGCACAGAAAGCGATGTCTGACAAACCCACATTCGTTCATTCGACATCTGATAAATACGAATACCCGACCGATCCGGAAGTATTGGCCAAACTCGACAAATGGCAGGACCTCAAGCTCGGCATCATGTTCCACTGGGGTATATACTCCGTCCCCGGCATCGCTGAATCATGGGCACTCTGCTCGGAAGACCGCTGGTTTACGCAGCGACGTCTCGAAGCGCGCCCCGACCGTCCGGCATACGGTGAATTCAAAGAATGGTACTGGGGACTGGCCGACCAATTCAATCCCACCGACTTCGAACCCGCTGAATGGGCTTCCGTAGCCAAAGACAACGGTTTCAAATACGTAATCTTCACCACTAAGCACCACGACGGTTTCTGCATGTTCGACACAAAGCAGACCGACTACAAGGTGACCGCCGGCCCTTATGCCGATGGCAAGTACGCCAACATCACCAAACACGTATTCGATGCGTTCCGTAATCAGGATTTCATGATCGGCGCATACTTCTCAAAACCTGACTGGCACAACGAGAACTTCTGGGACCCCTTCTTCTCAACCCCCGACCGAAATCCCAACTATAATGTGGCGAAATATCCCGAAAAATGGGAAAAGTTCAAAAACTTCACCGCCGCCCAGATAGATGAACTCATGACCGACTACGGCTCGATCGACATCCTCTGGCTCGACGGCGGATGGGTGCGCAAACCTGATCTGGACATCGATCTTGACAACATCGTCGACAATGCCCGCAAAAAACAGCCCGGTCTCATCGCTGTCGACCGCACAATCCCAGGCCGCAACGAAAACTATCAGACTCCCGAGCAGTCAATACCCAAAGTTCAGCAGGATTTCCCCTGGGAAAGCTGCCTCACGCTGAGCAATACATGGGGCTGGAATCCCAACCCGAAATATAAATCTGCCCGCTGGGCCATCAATACACTTGCTGAAATCGTGGCAAAAGGTGGCTGTCTGGCTCTCAATGTAGGCCCCGATCCCACAGGCAAAATCGAAGAAGCCGCACTCGAGCGCATCGCTGTACTCGGCGACTGGCTCAAACGCAACGGCGAAGCAATCTACTCAACACGCATCACTCCGGTATACAACAGCGGTGAAACATGGTTCACTGCAGCTAAAGACGGCAAGACCCTCTACGCTATCTACGCTCTGCCCGAAGGCGAGAAACTCCCCGCCACCATCAGCTGGGAAGGCAACCTCCCCAAGGGCAAGATGACTCTGCTCTCGTCAGGAAAATCTGTAAAATACGCAGTAAAAGACGGCAAAGTCACCGTAACTATCCCCGCCGGCCTCGCTGATGAGCCCCTTGCATTCAAATTCAAGAACTAATCTATCACAACCCATATTAATAAAATGAGATTTTTACTGACAACTGCTCTGATTGCCTGCGTCGGGATGTCCGGCTTCGCCGCAAAACCCTTCCGCGGACTTCAGAAGTATGAAAAAAGCTACCTCGTAGGCGAAAACGAGAAAGCTAAAGGTACCGGCGAGCTTACCATATCGTCGAGCTGCCTCCGCCCCAAGGGCAACCGCGAGCGCCCCTACCCGCAGAAGGGAGACCGCCTCGTGGTCAACCCGCCGACATTCACATGGCCCATGGCCGACTATAAGTTCCCCGAGACTTTCCCCGTACCTCCCACCGACAAGATGTTCGGTGATTACCTCACATACGACTTCCAGCTCTGCAGCTCGCCCGACTTCAGCGGCGAGACGCTCGTGAGCCGCGAGAAGCTCCCTCTCGCAATGTGCAACATCCATGCCCCGCTGGCCCCCGGCAAGTGGTATTGGCGCTACCGTGTGAGCGGCGGGGAATGGTCGCCCGCGGAGCAGGTCACCGTCAAGGCCAACGTGCCGCAATTCGCATCGCCCACACCCGCCGAGGCTGCTGCGATGCTCCCATCGGCACATCCTTTCATCTTCAAGCCCCTCGAAGCCACATCCCGGCCGGCCAACCGTGACCGCCGCCAGTTGGTGAAGAGTCTCCTCAAAAAAGCCAACAAGGCTGTCACCAAGGGTATCGCCGATTACGACGTGCAAGGTCAGGAAATCCCGGCAAACGCATCCGCATCAGAGCGCTCACAGATCGAAAAATTCCGCCTGCGCTACCGCATCGAGCCAATGTGCCGTGATATAGCCTCGCTGCTCACAGCATATCGTCTCGATCCCAAACCGGAATATCTTGAGCACGCCATCATGCTCGGCGATCACATCGCCGGACACGATGCCGAAAAAATGTATTCAATGTCGGACTTCTCCGGCGCACGCTCCATGTCGACACTCGCCGAGCTGATCGATGTGGTAGGTGACAATATCGGCAAAGAACGCCTCGACCAATACAGCGATTTCATCGCCAAAGTGGGTCGACGCATCATGTCGACGGTGATGACTGAGAATGTCGGCTCGGCCGACGGCATCCTATATGCCCACTTCTTCCAGCACACATTCAATAATATATTCACCACTTCTATCATCATGCTGCCCCACCTCCCTGAGGCAAGCAAATGGTTTGACACTCTCTACGACATCTGGCTCTCCCGCTCGCCCGGCGGCGGCTTCCTTGCCGACGGTGTCTGGCCCAACGGCAATGTCGGCTACATCCACGTCAACATGGCTTCAATGGTAGAAAATTTCCTGCTCTACCGCAATCTTTTCGGTGTAAACCTCTTTGAGCACCCCTGGTACAGCAATTGCGCCGATGCTCTGGCCATGGTAGTGCCCGCAGGCTCGGCCGGCGACGGTTTCGGCGACGACAGCGGACAGATCCCCGTCAAAAACTCGCTCCGCCAGGATTTCGCATACATCCTCGGCAACGAACTCGGCAATCCCTTCGCAATCGACTATGCACGCCGTCTTGCCGGCACGCCCGACGGCCAGCCCTATACCTTCACAAAGGACAATTTCATGGAATATCGTCTCGAAAGCGACACTCCCGGACGCGGCAAAAAAGCCTACGCCGGAAATGTGCCCACCGCAGCCGTATTCCCCGAGAGCGGTATCGCCACAATGCATACCAATCTCAACGACACCACGTCCAACCTCTTCCTTGCGTTCCGCAGCTCGCCCTTCGGCGTAGGCTCGCATGGCATGGCCGAGCAGAACAGTTTCAACCTTTGCTACGGCGGTCTGCCCATCTTCTATCCCACCGGCTACAAAATCACCACCACCGACAAGCACTACCTGCTCGCGCATAAGAACAGCCGCGCACGCAACACCATCACCGTCGACGGCAAGACCCAGGCCTACAGCCACAGCGCATACGGCTGGATACCGCGCTTCGTCAACGGCCAGGACATCACATATGCCCTGGGTGACGCCTCGCACGCCTATGTGCCCTTCGATATCAGCGCCCTCAACTGGGAGACTGTGCTCCGCGATGCTGATGCCTATACATCCGAGATGGGCTTCATCATCAATGATGAGGATAATCCGCAGGTGAAGAAATTCCGCCGCCATATCGCCATGCTGCGTCCCGGCATCGTAGTGATATACGATGACCTCGAGGCCGACAAAGATGTGACATGGACACTGCAGCTCAACGGTCTCGAACGCTCCAATATGTCGCTCGACGCCCGACACAACGTACTCACTGCCGCTACTGACAATGCCACTGCGGTAGCTACCGTAACAGGCTCGCAGGCTATCCGCTCGGCTCTTGCCGATACGAGCATCGTGAAGCCCTTTGACTGGCTCAACCCTCAGCGCGGACGTCCTGCCAAGACTTTCGAGGCCCACCAGTATCACAGTACTTTCGAAAATGCTGAGAAATGCCGCCGCATGCGCTTCCTCACAATCATCAACGTGAACGAAGCTCCCGATGATTACACCATCGAGGCCGAGCTCGACCCCTCCAAGGAGGCACGCCTTGAGATTGTAAATAAAAAGACCGGCGAATCATTGCTCGCCGGCCCCACAGAAATGTCTGACTATGCAGCCGGGCGCCGCTATCCTCTGAGCACTGTGCTCCGGATGCCCGACGGCTCCATCAAGGAAACCGTGGACCGCCTGCCGCTGATGGCATTACCTGAATAAGTCGCTCTTCATGACGTTGGCCGGCGCGCGACCTGCCTTAAGCTCGCCGGCCATAAACCGAAAATAAGGCTCCGAATGTGCGAAAAAGCGGTGATAGCCCTCGCACAGATAATTATGACCTGCCTCGCCTGTGCGCGAGATGCCGAAGCGATTGCGAGGGCATTCTCCGTTGCACATGGCGAGGTAGGCGCATTTTCGGCACTGCTCGGTCAGGCCGGCCTGCTTTGATGCTCCGAAAACCTGCTGCCGCTCCGACATCATCATCTCGGTCACGCTCTGTGAGTTGATATTGCCGAGATAGTGAGTATCAAATACAAAGTGGTCGCAGGCGTATACATCGCCGTTGTGCTCCATCACGGCCGCGTGTCCGCAATGACGCCCCATGGTGCAAAGGCCCGGCTCCGCGCCGACGTAACCGGCCAAGGTCGCATCAAAAATCTGCACGAACATGCGTCCGACATCTTCCCGCACCCAAAGGTCGAATACTCCGCAGAGGAAATTGCCCCATTGCTCCGGAGTGACCGACATCGGTGTGAGCTGGCCGCCGGGGGTGATACCTGATGCGAGAGAGCCTTCGGCTGTCTTGCGCTCGACGATGGGGGTAAACTGGAGGTACCGGCAGCCTATTTCCTTGAAAAAGTTGTAAAATTCGGCCGGATACTCGGCATTGTAATCATTTACGACAGCCATGGCATTCCACTCCACACCATGCCGCTGGAGGAGCCGTATTCCGGCCATCACTTTATTGAAAGTAGCTTTGCCAAGTGGAGTGCGGCGGTATTCGTTGTGAAACTCCTCCGGGCCGTCAATCGAAATGCCTACGAGCCATCCGTTGTCGCGCAGGAAACGGCACCATTCGTCGGTAAGCAGGGTACCGTTGGTCTGGAGGCTGTTCTCGATCTGTCGCCCCCCTGCATACTTGCGCTGCAGCTCCATCACCTTGCGGTAGAAATCGAGGCGGCGCAGAGTAGGCTCGCCGCCATGCCAAGTAAACTGTACCACGGGCATCGTCTGCGCTTCGATATAAGACTTGATGAAACGCTCCAGCGTGGCATCGTCCATATGCGTGCGGCCACGGCCGAAAAGCTCCGACTTGGACAGGTAATAGCAATAGTCACATGCAAGATTGCAGGCCGGTCCGGCAGCCTTGGCCATGATATAAAGCGGATATGCGAAGGGCGTGGGAAGATTGCCCGGAGTCAAAGAATTCATTTTTGCTACAATATTGAGAGTGTCTACAAATTTAAGCAATTTTACCTTGTCATCCAACAATAAACATTCTCGCGATAAAATTTGTTAGCGATATAAATTTGTTATATATTTGCATACAAATTGATATCACTATGGAAACAGCATTACCCAAAAAAGCAACTCTCTTCAGGCTCAATGTGGATTTACTTGACCGCCTCAAAGAGATGGCCAAAAAAGAGCATCGCAGTCTGAATAATTTCGTCGAATGTATATTGCTTGATGTAGCGTACAACGAACCCAATAAACTGACTAAAGCAGCTTTGGAGGAAGCACGCAGCGGCAAGCTTCGCGGCACTGCACCTGTAGACACCTCCTCTGTAGAAGCGATGTTTAAGTCTGCCGGACTATGAAGATATTACTTCAATCCACTCAATATAAAAAAGATCTGAAGCGTATTCGCCATGATGCCCAAAAGGCAGCCGCTTTGCTTGAGATTCTCAATAAACTTAAATGCGAAGAGCCAATCCCCGCCAAGCATAAACCTCATATGCTTACCGGGGATTATGAGGGGTGTATGGAATGTCACATACAAAATGATTTTCTGCTACTTTGGCTAGATCCCGAGACGGATGAAATCACACTACTGCGTCTGGGCTCCCATTCCGAAATATTCGGCAAGGGAGTAAAAAGATAAAAACACTGTCCGACAGCCTTCACCGCCGGACAGTGTTTTTTGTTTCAATGCTATGTGAACGTATCAGTTGCAGCCGCAACCTGAGCCGCAGCTGTTCTTTGAGTCACAGCCACAGTCGTCGCCGCAAGAGTCGTGATTGCAGCCGCAACCGCAGCCCTGGGCGGGATGGAGCTCTTCGGCAGTGGCCTCGCGCACGAGAGTCACGCGGCCGCGGAAGCGCACGTCGTCACCTGCCAGCGGGTGATTGAAGTCCATCTTGACGTGGGTGTCGGAGATGGCTACGACTGTGCCGCGGATCTGGAAACCGTCGGCAGTCATCATAGGCAGCTGGGCGCCTACTTTGACCATTTCAGAGTCGAATTTGCCATCGACTTCGAACACTTCTTTTTCGAGTTCCATGATGTATTCGTCGCTGCGCATGCCAAATGCTTCGTCGGGCTTGGCCACTACGTCGAAGGTATCACCTGCGACTTTGCCGATAAGGTCTTTCTCGAGGGGGGCCACGATGCCCTGTGTCACACCGATTACGAGACCTTCGGGGTCTTCTTCGTCGACTTGATGAACGAGTGTTTCGGTGCCGTCGGGATTGACTTTATAGAGATCGTATACGAGCTCGATGTATTTTCCGGGTTCAATTTTTTCCATTATAATCTATTTTTATGAGTTATTTCTACCATCAGTTACAACAATTATCATGCCAAAATAGTTGGGCGGCACGATTATTGAGCTGCGACATGGGTTGTATGACAAATTGTCGCTCTGCCGCCCGCGGATGTGGCAGTGTCAACGAGGGTGACTGATAAATGATTGAGTCGACGTCGATGACATCTATATCTATCCGTCGGTCGCGATAC
>CANSGE010000121.1 GCA_947646295.1 uncultured Bacteroidales bacterium | reverse complement strand
GTGTGAATTCGTTGTCTTCATGATAGATTCCAACCTTGAATTTTAAAGAGCTTTTTTGCAAAAAATCCTTCCTGAAAATATAGAATGGAGCGCAGACTTGCCAGTTGAAATTTACAAAGAAATCAGAGCCTGTGATTATTTGGTCAGCAAGGATTGGCTGCATATTCTTAGCGCGGGGAGTGATATTGCCTTCGGTGTCTACGTTACATGCGCCGATCATGTAAAGATCCTTCCGACTTTCTAAGTGAGTGAGGATTATACTTATCGAATCGCTATCGATCCAATCATCGGAGTCAACGAACCACAGATATTCCCCCTTTGCTTTTTGCATCCCAAGATTTCGGGCCGAACTTAATCCTTGATTAGGCTGCGTATATAAAGAAATATTTGCATATTTAGAGGTATAGTTTTTTGCTATATTCTCAGTATTGTCCTCTGAGCCATCATTTATGATTATGATTTCGTATTGGCCCTGGTCAAAAGCTGGCTGGATGCATGAATGTATACATTTGTCTATATACTTTTCTACATTATATGCAGGTATTATTATTGTCAGTTTCATATCAATATGGTTTTACTGAATCTAAATCTTTAAGCCATGTCTCTGCAAATGCTGACAGTTTCTTGGTGGAATTATCAATATACTTTACTTGGCGGTTCAGTAATACCGACAAAATCATCGCATGTAGTCGAGTTGTGGTAACCTGCTGATATTGGGATATAAAGCTGCAGGCGCTCTTTATAAAGATAGGACTCATTATACGTGCATAGTAAGTATCAACAATCCCATTTCGAACATTGTCGTTTAGGATACCTATACGATTGAGTCTTGAAATTATATTAGGCACACGGTAGAGATATGCATCAATGTTGTTCTTCGCTTCAAAACTTGGCCAATCGTGACTTTCTGATAATACATCGTCGCAGAATGATGCTAATTCTTTGTCACTTCTTTTGAGATAAAGTTCACCTTTTATGGGATGACGCAGAGCATATTTCTCCAAAGAGTCTCTTTTAATATAAAAGGCCATATCGGGTACAAGCAGAATATGTGCATTAAAAAAATGCTTTTTCATAAAATCATATGTCTGCTCATCTCTTGCACAAAGATATATATCCCCATGTGAATTGATAATGTCGGCATCCAAACTGATTTTATCATAGTTAGAATACCAAACTGACTGTGGAAACATCACAATTCGATTATTGGGATAATGCTTGATTATCTTCAACCGGAAATCTTGGCAACTATGGTATAGATCCCCAAAGTTGCCTCCTCCATGCATACAAATACATGTTGTCGCATCTATCGTGGGGAATTTAAAGGTCCAATTGGATGTCTGATCGAGAATCTCGATGTTTTGTTGTCTTAAAAAATCTAACTCACCACGCCATATTAAATGATCCCCCGGATTATTGTGATATGGAAGATCCGTGAGGATACATTTTTTATATATTATCGGGGTGAGTTCTCGATCTATAATTGTCTGTAAATGCTGGATTTTATAGTTATTATCCATTATTTGATATGTAGCTTTTTTAGAATCCAATTTCGTTCATTTTCATGCAGCCCTATGATGAATACGCTTAAAAGACCTACTGCAAAAGAAAATAGGATCCGCCCGCATGAAAAATAAAAGTTGTGGGCGGGTATATACATAAGAAATAAATAAATGAAAGAGACCGCAACAAAAGTAGCTCCGAGGTCTTTTAGCAAGACACGCTGGATATATGCCCTGTAGCTCAGGTTGATGAAGCCATGTAATAATTTCAATCTGATAAATAGTACCAGGCAATTAAGAAATATATCAATGATATATATGGTTTGCGGGGGAGCTCCGAGTTTAAAACTTGCAAAAACCAATAGGACTTCACTAAAAAGAACTGGACTCACTATTCTTTGGTATTCTTTTACTTTGCCGCATGCCAAAGCTCCGAAAACCAAAGTACCTGAAAGTAATTCCGCTAATGTCGCTACTAAGATCAACCTTACAAATATGCTGCAATATTCGGGCGGATTTTTTAACCATACCTTCAAGATGAAGGGTGCCTCTACAAATATAGGAATAGAGACGAGCATCATGAGCAGATAGGATAATCTGGAAGTGTTAAGTATGAGAGTCCTCATTTTCTCATACTCCTGGGCTGCATAAGTTTTTGTTATTTGAGGGTTGGATGCAACTTGAAAATTTGTGACCAAATGCAGTATAGAGGTATTTACCTGATTAGCAATGCCGCGAGCTGCATTCAGAGTCGCGCCGAAAAAATTATTTAATATGAAATTTACCCCTTGGGTACGTAATAGATATACGCCCGATCCTAATGTTTGCCAGCCTGTGAACGACAACATTTCTCTAAAGATCCTTTTATCCCAATGAAATCTATAGCGGCAGGTCGGATAATATTTATATACATAGACATTCCATATGCAAAAAGAAATTGTAGAGGCACCCGTTAGTAATAGACCATATAAGATCAATTTATTATAATTAACCCATATCAACATAAAAGCGATAACGAGTTTTACCAATACTTCAAACAAACTCATGAATGCATATATTTTCAAGTTTTCATGAGTGACTACAACGGCCTGCAAAGGCACGATCATTATTCCTAATGCCGTTTGCAATATAGAAAGTTGAAAAATCCAAAAGGCTGCGTTCAAACTTTCAGCAGGGATTTTTAAATAATAATATAGTAATAGGAGTCCGACAGTCTCGGCAAGAAATATCATTATTAATGAAATTATTACATGAATATTTATTGCCATGCTGAAGGTCTTTGTTATGTTTAGTCCATCATTTCGGCCCAAATCAGATGCTAAAAAGCGTTGAGTTGCTAAACTCATTGAACCATTGAGGAACGACATCATAGCCACAACCCCGCATACTACATTGTATACACCAAAATCAGTGACACCTAATGCATTCAGCACGATTCTTGATGTATAGAGCGAGACGCCCATGACAACAAGCATGCGCAAATATAGTATTCCTGTATTTTTAGCAATACGTTTGTTGTTGGAGACGCTCATTTGAGTTTCAGGAGTAATTTGTATATATTTAGGAAACCATTGCTAAGGAGATAGTTTCTGGCTTTTGATTTTATTGATAAAAGCTTATTGTGTCTGATCTCCTTATCGATTTCGGGAAAAATTGACTTGTATAATTTCACGTACTCCCGATTATTCGGTATTATTATGCTGAGTCGTGAGCGGCAATTGTATTTACACAAGGTAATTAAGTCCCTATATTTTTTTTCTCGTCCATATGAGGTCAGGACCGATTCTATTAATTTGGTATTTTCAATTAGTCCCGAAACGCTTTTGATTATATTTTCCTCATTAATATTTCTGCATAATGAACTGTTGTTGTTGAAATAGTAATATAGGGGTTCAGTTATATGGGAAAACGATTTGCTGCGAAGCACTAATTGCGTCACAGCCAGCAAATCCTCTCCGTAATTAGCTGTTGGATATATAAATTTTTCATCATGTAAACAACGCTTGTAGATACGGTTCCACATGAGGGGTTGAGTTTGGGTCAACGGGTTTAGATATTCAGTTAAAACCTCATCCTGAGTGTTGCCACAATTTTGTTCGATCAATTTATGGGCAGATCCGTCACTTCTGAAATAATCGCACCATACCATATCAGTATTGGTTTCGATTATTTCGTTCAGCAATTTTTCATAAATATCAGGAGCAACCCAATCATCACTGTCACAATGCGCTAAATAAGTGCCTGACGCAGCGGATATGCCCGTTTTACGTGCACTTGGCAATCCTTTGTTATGATCGTGAGTGATTATTGTAATTTGACCTGCTCGGTCGGGAAAGTTAGCTATTACCTTCTTTAAACGGCTGATACTTTCATCTTTGGCACCATCATCCACAAATATGAATTCTATGCCGTTTTTAAGTGTTTGGTTAAACAGACTGGTAGCACACCGTTCAATATAAGACTCGACATTATAAACCGGGACAATGACAGAAAGAAGGATATTAGACATTTTTATATTGCGTGATATTCAATCGCGGCGGAAGATGTCGCGGGTGTATACTTTCGATTTTACGTCTTCAAGGCATGCGTCGAAGCGGTTGGCGAGGATGGCGTGGCTGAGGCGCTTGAATTCGGATAAGTCGTTGATTACGCGGCTGCCGAAGAATGTCGATCCATCTTCGAGCGTCGGTTCGTAGATGATCACTTGGGCCCCTTTGGCTTTGATGCGTTTCATCACGCCTTGGATGGATGATTGGCGGAAGTTGTCGCTGTTTGATTTCATCGTGAGGCGATACACACCTATTACTACTTGACGCTCAGGGTCCCATCCGGCAGCCCGGAGCACTTGATCAGCTATGAAGTCTTTGCGGGTACGATTGCTTTCGACGATGGCGCTTATCATGTTCTGTGGCACGTCGGAATAGTTGGCCAGCAGCTGCTTGGTGTCTTTGGGCAGGCAGTAGCCCCCGTATCCGAAGGAGGGATTGTTGTAATGCGTGCCGATGCGTGGATCGAGCCCTATGCCGTCGATGATGGCTTGTGAGTCAAGACCTTTAACTTCGGCGTATGTGTCGAGTTCGTTGAAGTAGCTCACACGTAGAGCCAGGAAAGTATTGGCGAAGAGTTTTACGGCTTCGGCTTCCTTCATGCCCATGTAAAGGGTAGGGATCTGAGGCTTGAGTGCACCTTGTTGGAGGAGTGATGCAAAGGTGCGCGCTGCTTCCTCAATGGCTGAGATATCGGTGGTGGCGAGTATGGCCGAGTTTTCTTCGGCAAAGTCGGGACGGTCGATCACCTTCGGGACACCGGCTATGATGCGCGACGGATATAGATTGTCATACAACGCTTTGCTCTCGCGTAGAAATTCGGGGAAGAAAAGGAGATTGAATTTCTTGACTCCTTTCGCTGCATATTTTACGTATAGGTTGCGGCAATACCCCACTGGAATGGTGGATTTTATCACCATTACGGCATCAGGATTGACACTGAGCACCAGATCTATTACGTCTTCGATACAGTGGGTGTCAAAGTAGTTTTTGACGGGGTCATAATTGGTGGGAGCTGCTATTACGACAAAGTCGGCATCGCGGTAAGCCCCCGCTCCATCGAGCGTGGCGCGAAGATCGAGTTTTTCTTCAGCAAGATATTTCTCGATATACTCATCCTGTATAGGAGAAATATGATTGTTGATCTTATCGACTTTTTCCGCTATTACATCTACAGCAGTGACTTTATTGTGTTGGGCAAGGAGTGTGGCTATGCTGAGCCCGACGTATCCGGTACCCGCTACAGCAATGTTGTATTTCATATATTGTGATCTAATCCAGCAATTCGATGATCTGGCCGGTGGCCTGGAGGGTGGAGAGGTCGATTTCCATTTCGGCTACGAGGAAGCCTTCGATGGCGATGCGCAGCCAGCGGCGATGTGAGCCGCGGATGCTGATGATATGGCCTTCGAAGGTGGTGTCGCCTTTGTAAATGCGCACCCGTTGGCCGATTTTTCCGCGGAGTGTGGCGTCGTCGGGCGAGAAAAAGCGTACTTCGGTGGCGCTGCGCAGAGCGCCGATGAAGTCGTCCATTTCCTTGTCCGGGATTATTACCGGTTCCTGATATTTACGCCCTTTGATGTATTTAAGTTCGAAACCTGATTTTCCGGTGGCGAGTTGTCTGATCTTTGAGAGGCTGTCTTTTACGAAGAACATTCCTGCGATAGCCGGCACGTGGCGGATGATGCGCCGCCCGCGGAGCTCGGTGATGCTTTCTTTCATGGGCATGAAGTATTCGCAGAACATGTGTTCGGCGATTTCATATCCATATTTTCTCGTGATGATAGGGCGGCCGTCGGGCGCGATATCCGGGGCGACCACTTTGTTCTGCAACGATCGCATCACCACCCAGTGTAGTTCACCGGCTTCAGTCGGTGAAATTTTTTTGGCTGTATCTACGTGATGCCGCGGGACAAAGTGCAGGTTTTCTTTCATGCAGGCAAAATTCTCCTATCCTCCCTATGCTTGTACGGTGTTGTGCATTAAGGAGTTACGCTGGAGCGTCGAGAAGTTCGACAAATATGGCGTTAAGACATAGGCATTCATAACGCGTAAATTGTGACTACCAAACAGCCAATTCGTTTTTATCCGTTTACTATAAAATAACGGATAAGCCAGAAATACACTCTGATAAGCAGGCAAGTAGCATGAGAACAATGTTGACCTGGTCAACTAATTAAGTCAACAAGTCAACATTTCCCGAATTCCGATCTATATTTCAAACGAGAGAGAGGAATATCCTCATGCGTTTTATATTAATCTGATTATCAAGCACTATCTCCTAATGTTGATAAACAGCTGAGGGGATAGCTATTTTGCTATTCCAAATATTATTACTACCTTTGCAGCCGATATCCGTTATTTTATAGTAAACGGATATCGGCTTAATATCCAATATGCCTCGCATTGTCAGGCTATTGCTGCTAAAATCCACTGACAATCATTTCGTTAGCGCGGTCAACGTGGCTGTAATCAAGCGTCGCAAGATAGATTTGAGTTGTTGACTCGTTCTCGTGCCCGAGAGCATCGCTGATGGTGCTTACTTTCACTTGGCGTAGCTTGGCTATGGATGCCCATGTATGCCGGGGTGTGTAAGTGGTGATGTTGGAGTCTATACCGGCCAAAGCTGCTATGCGTTTGAGATTGCGGTTGGCATGTCGCAGGGCATTTTCATATTGCCGGCGTTCGTTTTTGCCGGGGCTCACGATTATTGGTAAAACATATGGAGAGGTTGCCGCAGCCGGATAGCGGTCGAGAATAGCCTTGATCTTAGGGAGCATCCGCATGCTGATGGTTTGCCCCGTCTTTTTGCGGCGGTATACTATGCGGTGAGCCTGTATTTCCGTCTTTTTAAGAAATGCGATGTCGACAAATGGCATACCCATGCAGTAGAAGCTGAGCATGAATAGATCGCGGATAAATGCAAGGGGGGCGTGCCCGTTGAGATTGACATTTTTTATACGTATCAGCTCGTTTTCGCCTATGGCTCTTTTGCGTGTTTTGGCGATGCCGGTGAAAATTCCCGAGAATGGGTGGGTGTCTTTTACCAGACCGTCTGCTACCATCATGCGGTATATTGCGCGCATATGCCGCATGTAAAATGATGTGGTATTGCCCATCAATCCTTGCCGCATGAGCCATTCTTGATAGGCGCCCATCAGTTGAGCCGTAATTTCAGTAGGCGGATGTTCGGCTCCGGCCGAGAATTTTTGAAAACTCTTAAGTGTCGATTTATACGTTTTCATTCCGCCGTATCTGCCGTCGGCTTCTAATTTCGTGATGACTTTTAGGAAGTATTTTTCAAATGTATGCGTACTTTTTCGTGAGGCGAACCGTCTTACCACTTCCGTGCAGTCATATTCACCGCCCGATTTGTTCAACGCTTCAATCACCGCATGCAGCTCTTGCAGATCGTCGTTGATGAAATGATTGTGTTGTATCTCATGCTCTCCACATCGTAGGTCGGTGAGTATGCGCCGCACCACTCTTTT
>CANSGE010000120.1 GCA_947646295.1 uncultured Bacteroidales bacterium | reverse complement strand
TGATGCCCGTTATACTCGTCCGTCCGAGGATGATATCGACCGCTGGTATGCCGAACTTGAAGATGATCCGATGTCGGCAAAATTTATCAGTGAGAATTCAAAGGAGACTCTCGCCCAGGTATTCACGGATGTGCGCTATCCCCGCCAATCAGCCGAGCACTTCTCCAAGGTTTACGCCGATTTGTTACGCGAGAACGGTTTCTAAGTACAATAAGAGCTGCACCCCGTACACGAGGCGCAGCTCTTGATTCTTATTTTTGTACAATTTTAAATGTTAGGATTAAGCTCCTTCCAGTCTTTGATTGGAGGAAGTATGCCCAGAGAGATTACTTCATCACGCAGTTTGCAGAGATGATGGTAGCTCTGGTCAAGTTCTTTCTTTTCTTCGGGTGTACCGCCAACGGGGTGTACAGTGACGCCGTTTTGGTCAATGGTAGTCTCCATAGCCATCATTATATGATTGTATGTTCCGTTGTCGACGTATGTACCTACCGGCCATGAGAAAGCTTTACCTCCCATAGCGGCTGCAATCATTTCGATAGAAAGATATGCCGGACTCTGGAATGATGAGCGTCCGCGCAGGTCGATGATGTGTTTGCCACCTTGGATGACGCGCTGTTTCATCTCTTCCCATTCCTGCCGGGGGAGAGCTTTGGTGCCGATGATCTGGGAGAGCGGCTGCCCGGCCACAGTAGTGGTTGATGCGAATACTGCCATCTGTTCGCCATGTCCGCCATATGTACGTGAGTTCTGGATCTGATCCGGCGAGATATGGAAGTATTTTGCGAGTTCGCTGCGGAGACGTGTGCTGTCAAGCGCAGCGAGAGTCGAAACCTGTGATGGCTTCAATCCTGAGTACAGTAATGTCACCAGACCGGTGATATCTGCAGGATTGAAAATTACGACTACGTGTTTCACATCCGGACAATATGCCTTGATATCTTTGCCCAGCTGTTCGGCGATGGCAGCGTTTCCTTTGAGCAGATCCTCGCGGGTCATGCCGGCCTTACGTGCCGCGCCGCCCGACGATACGATATATTTGGCATCTGTGAAAGCTTCTTTCACATCCGATGTATAGGTGATATTAAGACCTTTGAAGCCGCAATGCGCGATTTCCTCAGCCACGCCCTCAAGACCGGGCGCGTAGGTGTCATATAGGCAGATATTGGGAGTGAGTCGCATCATGGCGGCTGTCTGAGCCATATTTGAGCCGATCATGCCCGCGGCTCCGACTATTACAAGTTTGTCATTTGATAAAAAATCCATGTCAGTAAGATTTATTGGTTGTTTTCATACAACAAATAATCAGACATTAAGTTCACAAACTTAGCCTCAAAACACGCGGTATTCTGCCGCTTTATTTCAGTGGATCGACTTTGCCGAATAGATTGCCCCGCTTGACCTGCCGCCGGTAGCATAGGTAAAATTTGGCGCACAGCGCGGTGATGACTATAGTGGAAATCAGCTGCCACCATTCGACGCTGCCATCTGCTACACGGATTATTCGGTCGATTATTGCTATCAAAGACATTATTGTCAATGTCAGCCATATGTTACGCTTTACTCTGTTGCTTGTCATGATAAATATCGTTTTTGAATTATATGACGCATCATACATTCAAAAATTACACGGCACACTCAATTTGAGTGCGCGTCTTCCGGTATCATAAGCCAGCTGCGGTAAGGGGTACCAAGATCTCTCACGACTTTATTCCAGTAGGCGTTGCCTTCTCCTTTCAGCAGGTATTGGAGTGGCTGGGCAGCGGTGAATGTTGCCCATGTATTTTCCTCGATTTCCTTTTCAAGTTGCTTGCGCTCCCAGCCGCTGTAGCCGATAAAAAAGCGTATCGCACCTTCTGTGGGATAGCCTTCATTTATATATTCCACAGCTTTGTCGAAATCTCCGCCGATGTATAGCCCCGGTGCGTATTCGCGTCCGCCGGGTATGATATCATGCCCGAGGGTATGCACGAAAAATAGCCTGTCCTGGCTTAAGGGGCCTCCACAATATACGGCGACCTCACGTTCTTCTGACACGCCATCAAGTACTTGATCAAGAGTATAGTTCATACGATTGTTGAGCACTACACCCGTGGCTCCGCTCTTCGGATCATAATCGATGAGCGAGATCACACCTCTTGAAAACCAAGATTCTGACAGAAACGGCTGCGCCACCAGAAGATCGCCGCAATGTACGCCGTTTTTTACTGTGGTGAAATTGAATATATTTGTATCAAGACCTTTCATATCGGCAGAAAGTTGAGGTATTATAAATACATATATATTGTTAACAACGAATCCGCCCGAAAGGTTAAGGTATTATACCGGCATCAGCAAATAAAAGACGATAATATTCCGCTTTCTTATCAAGTGGAAGAGGATATGCACGGCTTGTCGACGGCATGCGCCAGATTCTTATTCCCTCAGAGATGTCAGTATGTCCGCCCATTTTGGGTATTGGCGTTCCCGTAAGCTCAGCCACCACACCGGCGGCTTTCTCGCCGGTAGTGGCTATTGTATGGCAGTCAGGCATTCGCTCCAGGAGCGCCTGAAGGTTGACAGGCTCGATGATCTCAAGAAATTTATCTGATGCATTGCCCTTGAGGCGCCTAACCTTATAGCCAGTATCGTTGAGGGCGATCTTTTTGTCCGCAAGAAGTGCCTTGATGGCGTCGAGATTAAACTGTTTCTTGCTACGGTCATAGAAAGCATCGCGGTCGCCGCAAAAAATCAGCCCCATCATAAACCAGAAGTCATTGGTGCGGTTGGGATAGTAAAAATCCATACTCCACCGGTGTGCTCCGGGAGGGAATGTTCCCAATACCAACACTTTCGCTCCGGACGGAATGAATGGTTCCCAGGGATGAATTTCTATTTCATTAATGTCAATATCGCTCATATAATAATGTCTAAATTCATAATTTGCGTAAATATAAAATTTATTTTTGTATTTTTGCATAAATATTCTATAAAAACGAAATGGCCCCGACCCAAACTCCGTCAGAACCTCTCTTCTCGATTATCACAGTGACCTACAATGCCGAGAGCACCGTCAGGCGAACTGTCGAAAGTGTCGTCTCGCAGACCTTCGACGATTTCGAGCACCTTATCATTGACGGTGCTTCGTCTGACTCGACTCTGTCAATCATCGGGACGCTTCCCGGCAAAGAGCGGCGCACAGTTTTTTCCGAGCCTGACGACGGGCTATATGATGCCATGAACAAGGGCCTCGGAAAGGCTCGGGGAAAGTATCTGATCTTTCTGAATGCCGGCGATAAGTTTCATTCTGAAGATACACTGGCACTGATAGCCGATAAAATCGTAGGGAATAATTATCCCGGAATCGTTTACGGGCAGACTGATCTTGTCGACGAACAGGGTAAATACGTGGGCCCGAGACATCTTATCGCCCCTGATGACCTGAAATACAAAGATTTTGCCCGCGGGATGCTCGTATGCCATCAGGCATTCGTGCCTCTGCGGCGCATTGCCCCGCTATATTCCACCAAATATCGGTTTTCGGCCGACTATGAATGGTGCATACGCTGTCTCCAGCACTCCCGGTCAAATATTTACGCTGATTCTACGTTAATAGATTATCTCGCCGAAGGTATGACGACAGCCAATCGCCGTAAGTCTCTCATTGAGCGTTTCCGCATCATGTCATATTATTATGGTTTCTGGCCTACGCTGTTCCGTCATCTTGGCTTTATTTCACGTTTCTATAAATTTAAAAAGTCTATCAAAAATGTTTCTATATAATACTACTTTCGCAATTGATGAGGCAATCGAGCAGGATTTCATCAAATGGCTTAAAGAAGAATTTGTGCCGGCGGCAGTCGTTGATGACGGAGAATATTTCTCCGCGCCGGAGGTAATGCGCGTGCTTCATACTCCAGAACCGGGCACGGCAAACTTTGCAGTACATCTCCGCGCTGCCGACCGCGACAATATCGAAAAATGGTATGCCGATCATGGATCCCGTCTCTTTGCTGATCTCATCAACCGCTGGAATGGCCGGATCGCATATTTCTCAACCGTATTGGAGCTTCTCTGATGACTCTCGACGGAATTGACCTGAAAAGGTACAGCCGGATAATACTTGGCATAGACCCGGGCACAAACGTCATGGGGTACGGCGTCTTGGGTGTCATCGGCAAAAATCCGGCGCTCATCCGTATGGGAGTTCTGCGCTTGAATGCTAAAGAAACGCATTATCTGCGTCTGAAACGCATTTTTGACTGTACGCTTGACTTGGTCGCCTCATTTTTGCCTGATGAACTTGCCATCGAGGCTCCCTTCTTCGGTATAAATGTCCAGTCGATGCTCAAGCTGGGGCGCGCGCAGGGAGTAGCTATGGCGGCCGCTCTATCGAGAGGGATACCCGTGTGTGAGTACGAGCCACGAAAGATCAAACAGGCTATCACAGGCAATGGTGCCGCATCAAAAGAACAAGTTCAGGACATGCTGCGGAGAATGTTGAACATTCCTGCCTCAGACATTCCGCACGAACTTGATGCTACCGATGCACTGGCAGCCGCACTATGCCACTTCTATGAAAGCTCAAAACCTAAGATTGCAAAAAGCGGATCTTGGAAAGACTTTATTGCAAAAAATCCTGATAAAGTGTGCAAATGAAAAGATTTATGTTAGATAAAACGCTATATTATAGATTGTTGGCTCTACCGCTGGCCATGCTCCCGATTGCGGTATCAGCTCAGCGGATTGAAATAAGCGGTACCAATATCGTGGAAATCGAACTACCATCGTCGATGGGGTATTCCAAAGCGTATGTACTGCAAAATGCTGCTGATGCTACAGTCACATATCACAAGGCTTCGGCCGCCGCGACTGTAGATTGGCAACGTTTCAGCTCTCTGGGAGCTGCCTTTTCAGAGCCGGTGGGCAATGTCGATACATCCGGCCAGTCGGTCTCGATCACCTCACCGCAACCGCTTGGCTATGCCATCCAGGAAACGGGTAGGGCACCCCTGTATTTCTGGATAGTCGACTATGCTGCCATGCCATATGCGATTTCAGGATTGTCTGTTGATATCGAAAATTCGGATTGCAACCGTGTCATGCTCCACGTTCAAGGCACTGCTCCCGAAATGTTGTGTTACAGCATCAACGGACGCCCCTACACTATCAGTCGTGAAATCAGCATGAGATACAACACACTGGTTTACAATGCAGACGATGTCGATTATCGGCAAGTGGAGACTTCAGCAGACTTTGAATACGCTAGCAGCTCCATATCTGCGACCGCCCCCCTGTGTGATACACGATTTACGCTCGTTTCCGACCGCTTTACCAAAGCCTGGGGGTTGGAAACAGAGGTCACATCCGAATCATATACAACAACATCAGTGGCTGCAGAAACAGTAGCTGAGCAGACAGTCGAAAAGGCTGATAATGAGCAGTCAACAGAGCTACCTGACGGTGCTTTTGGCGGTTCGGCACCTTGTGATATCACTTTTCGGGCTGCTCTGAGTGATGCGGCTATATATCATCGCTGGGAAATGGCCCATTCCTCAGACTTCATCGACGTATTCTACACCGATGACCGAGCGGAATTCAGCTATACATTTACCGAGGCCGGCACAACTTACGTGCGGCTCGTAGCCGACAATGCAGCGGCCACATGTCCGTACGAAGGCGAGATCTATACGATAAATATCGGAGAATCGCGTCTCGAATGTCCAAATGCATTTGCCCCGGGACGAGATGGCGGCGACGAATGGCGCGTAAGCTACAAATCCATCGTGGATTTTCATTGCGAGATATTCAACCGCTGGGGAAAGAAACTTGCCGAGTTCAATCATCCGTCGCAAGGCTGGGACGGCATCATCGGAGGAAAGCCTGCACCGTCTGGTGTATACTTTTATGTCATCACGGCTACCGGAGCCGATGGCAAAGAGTACAAACTCTCAGGTGACATCAACGTGATACTGTCGCGTAAAAACACCAATACCGGTACCACCACAGAGTAATACCGATTTTCATATAATCAATATTATGTTAAATTGACACCATACATGTTATCTCCTACCTTAATAAGGAAGCCGATTTTACGATATTTGGCGATTGGCTTACTGGCGTTCGGAAATAGTACAGTTTCGGCGGCCGATATTGATGTCCGTGATGTGTATGTTTACAATAAGTCGGATGATATCAGGCTTGGAGGTACACTCACACAACCGATCGGTGTAAGCCCCAAGGCAGCCATCGTATTGGCATCGGGCAGCGGCGCGCAAAATCGCGACGAGGAAGTATTCGGCCATCGCCCTTTCAAGCGCATCGCAGAATTCTTGTCGGCGCAAGGCTACGCCGTATTGCGTCTCGACGATCGTGGTGTGGGCGAAAGCGATGGTGATTACTCATCTACTACGATTGACTCTGATGTGCGGGATATAGCCGCGGCATTCGGAATGCTCGACTCTTGCTACTCGCACCGTATACCCTTTGGCATCATCGGACATTCTGCCGGTGGCTCGGCAGCTATCCGGGCGGCCGTCACCCATCCGGAATGTGATTTCATTATTACATTGGCTGCCCCGGCTTGGAGCGGCGACTCCATCGTGATGTCTCAGAGCCGTACTGCGGCTTTAGCTATGACAGGCCGCTGGGATGCTGAAGCTACCCAGCGCAAGCTGATGGAACTCGTAAAGTCTGATTTGCCGGATTTTGTCATTAGCCCCATGATTTACGTCCATTTAGCTGAATCTATGGGAGATATGCTCAAAATGGATGCTGTGAAATCGCAGATTGACAAGCAGATAGAAGCCATGCTCACCCCGGCATACCGGAGTTTCATCAAGTACGATCCATCGGATGATATCAAGCAAATCGACAAGCCGTGGCTGGCGCTCAACGGAGCAAAAGACACACAAGTGCTTCCTGCAAATCTCGATACTTTTAAAGCACTTAATAATAAGGTAGATACGATGCTTCTCGATGGTCATAACCATCTCTTTCAAGAGTGCAGCACAGGCCTTGTGCAGGAGTACCCTACTCTCCCGGAGTCTATCTCTGACTTAACTCTCAATGCCATACAAAGTTGGCTCGACCACTTGAATCTGTTTTTAGACACCCCTTAAATAAAAATTGCGTTATCTATTTTTTCTTTTACGAATAAATACGTATTTTTGCACTGCAAAACTTTATTACAATTCTTGAATATGAAAAAGAAATTCATCTGCACCGTTTGTGGCTATGTACACGAAGGTGACGAAGCTCCTGAAAAGTGCCCCCAATGCAAAGTTGGCAAAGATAAATTTAAAGAACTCGACGAAACTGAAGCGCTCACTTTTGTGACCGAGCATGAAATTGGTGTAGCCAAAGGTTGCGATCAGCAGATGATCGACGATCTCAACGCACATTTCATGGGCGAATGTACTGAAGTAGGTATGTATCTGGCAATGTCACGTCAGGCCGATCGCGAAGGCTACCCCGAAGTTGCAGAAGCTTTCAAGCGTTATGCCTTCGAAGAAGCTGAACATGCTTCAAAATTCGCCGAACTTCTCGGTGACTGCGTTTGGGATACCAAGACCAACCTCATGAAG